>JAZQSR010000038.1:0-2864 GCA_045630225.1 Treponema sp.
ATCCAGAAGGGTGTAGTTGAATCGGAGTTGGTACAAAATATTTCCTGCAAAATCACCTCACTCAAAAATGATTCCATAGTTAGGAGGTTTTACATGACTTGGTCCATTACAATGGCTGATATGCGACAGGAAGGTTATGAAGAAGGCATATCCATCGGGCTAGAACAAGGAGCCTACCAAAACAAACTGGAGATAGCAAAATCGATGTACTTGGATAACGTTCCTGTAGAAACAATTTCTAAGTATACAAACCTGCCATTAGACGTAGTACAAAATTTAATCCAAGCCCAGTAGTTTGCAATTATCCTCATTTAGAATATGGAGGGAATGTTCCCTCCTAACAAAACTTGAGTTTTATTCCTCAAAATTTTCCCCTTGGCTAGACTTTTTCTTTCCCTGAGTCTTAGGAGAATGAGCCTTCAAAAAGCCAAAAAGACTTCCGCAAAAACCACCAACAATATGAGCTACACAAGCACCGTTTTCACTATAAATTCCAGTGGCCAGTTCTCGTCCTACATATAAAATGAGAACCAAAAGAAATGTGAGAGGAATTTGCTTTTTGCTGATAGCGGTAAAAGAAGAAAGCAAAATCATCATAAAGGCAATGCCGCTAGCTCCCACCATGGGCCGAGAAAAAAAGCACACGTTTACCACCCCAGTTACCAAGGCGGTAATGCTCATCATCAAGGCCAACATTGGTGAACCATATCGTTCCTCCAGCAAAGGCCCCAGCAACAAGATGAAAGACATGTTGCCCAGCAAATGACTCCAGTCATCATGCCCCAAAACGTGGGTAAAAAGGCGAACATAATCCAGTGGATTGCTCCAGCGAAAGGCCATTTCAGAGCCAATTTTTCCAGGCACTGTGAACAGGCTTGGAATAAGCCCCTCTGCTACAAACTGATTCACCACCAACACAATGACTGCCCAAAGAGCAAAGGTCAAGGTAACTGGAGCATTGTAGACAATCTTGAACTTTGCCTTCTTCTTTGCCATGAACTAGTCCTGAATTTCCACCACCACAGGGCAGTGATCGGAACCCAATACATCAGCAAGGATTTTTGAAGATATTACCTTATCTGCAAAGGAATTATTTACACACTGATAGTCAATACGCCATCCAATATTCTTTTCCCGAGCCTTAAAGCGATAGCTCCACCAGGTGTACATTCCTGGCTCCTGACAAAACTTGCGAAAGGTGTCGCAATAGCCATTGGTGGTAAAAAATTCCATCCAGTCCCGTTCCTCTGGCAAATATCCAGCATTCTTTTCGTTTGATTTGGGATTTGCCAAATCCACGGGCTTGTGGGCAATGTTATAGTCACCACACAGCACCAGATCAAAGCCCTCTGCCACCAGCTTGTCGCAAAACTCCTTCATGGCTGAACAAAAGCCCAACTTGTAATCCAACCGAGCACCGGCATCCTGGCTATTGGGAAAATAGGCACTGATAACTGCCAGCTTCCCGAACTTTGCCACCAGTACACGGCCTTCATCATCGTATTCTGGCACATTCATAATCTCTACGGAATCAGGCTCGGTGCGGCTATAAATTGCAGTACCGGAATAACCAGCCTTCTGAGCACTGGCCCAATATGAAAAATAAGAGCCTCCTTCCCAAGCGGGAGACAATAACTCTGGAGAAAGTTGCTCTTTGCGAGCCTTTGTTTCTTGAATACACACCACATCAGCACCTGAAGCAGCAATCCAATCTAAAAACCCTTTTTTTTCAGCTGCTCGAATGCCATTTACATTCCAGGAAATAATTCTTTTCATGGCCTTAGTCTACCATAAATACCATGTTGATTAAAGCCGTTTCATATTATATGCTTGCACTATGAAACTTTGGATCAAGTACCTTATTGGCATTACCTTGGGAGTCTTAGCGGCAATCATCATTCCAATGGAAAGTCGCACTGCCTCCGATGTGTTGAATTTCCTAACTGAGTTAGCTATTCGATTTGGACGATATACATTGCTTCCCACCTTATTCTTTGGAGTGGCAATTTCTGTATATAAATTACGGATCAATAACCGTATATTATCTGTTTCCTTTTGGATTATAGTTGTTTTGGCTGTAACTGCCGTTATGTTGACCATTTTAGGCTTACTATCTATTCTTATTGTCCAATTACCTCGTATTCCCATTCCCACAGGAAAAGTAACAGAAATTCCATCTATCAGTGTCAAGGAACTGATACTAAAGCTCCTTCCCTTCTCCAGTTTCCAGTCAGTGCTAGATGGTGTCTATTTATTGCCAGTCTTTCTTTTTGCAGGCTTGGCAGGAGCAGGTTGTTCCGTAGACTTGGGCGACTCCAAGGCCACCATCTCACTGTTTGACTCCCTTGCCCGAGTTTCCTACAGTGTTATGGGCTTTTTTATTGATATGTTGGCAGTAGGGATGATTGCCATTTCTTGCTACTGGATGGTAGACGCCATGGCAGTATTCAAGACAGGTATCTATCTCCCCCTCATCATTATGCTTTTTGTACTTTTTATACTAATAGTATGTGTCCTCTATCCCCTAGCTCTTCGTTTTTTTTGCCAAGGAACACGTTCTATTCGAGTTTTATACGCAAGCATCACCCCCATTTTAGTGGCATTCTTTTCTGGCGACTCAAACCTTACCTTGCCCATAGCCATGCGTCACGGCTCAGAAAGCCTTGGTATTAAACGACGTGTAAATGCAGTTTCCTATCCTGTTTTTACAATCTTTGCTCGTAGCGGTTCAGCCCTTGTAACAGCCATTTGTTTTGTAGTAATTCTTCGATCCTACTCCAGTCTGTCCATTTCATTTGCTGATATTCTCTGGATTGGTGTAACCTCCCTTTGCTTATCATTCATCCTGGGGGGGATGCCCGTGG
>JAZQSR010000039.1:0-7994 GCA_045630225.1 Treponema sp.
ATGAAGGAAGTGCTGGCAAGAATCGAAGCGGTTCTGCGCCGCACCTCCGGCGTTTCCGCCGAGAAGAAGGCAAGACGGCTTACTTTCGACAAGCTGGTCATCGACATGGATGCTTTTGAGCTGACCGTGGACGGAAAGAAGGTGGACACCCCTCCCAAGGAGATGGAGCTGCTGTACTACCTGGCCCCCTCTCCCAACCGGGTTTACACCCGCAACCAGCTGCTGGACGAGGTCTGGGGCTTTGACTACTTCGGCGACAGCCGCACCGTGGACGTCCATGTGAAGCGACTGCGCGAAAAGCTGGAAACCGTCACCGCCAACTGGAGCCTGAAGACCGTCTGGGGTGTGGGCTATAAGTTCGAAGTTCTGTAAAACTGAATGAATCAAAAAAGTGCTTGAGTTTCAAGCACTTTTTTGTTATTATAAAGCTACGGACATTATTATAAACTACCAAAAAACTACCTTGACCATTTTGGTAGTTTTTTCGCCTGAAATTTATGAGGGGGTTCGCAGCTATGGCACGAAAAGATGAATTTGAAGCAACAGAATACCCAGGAATCAAAAAAAGAATCAAGGATGGCAAGTATCTTGCGGTCATTGACCTTGGCAGACAACCCAGATTGGACAAAAAGACGGGTGAAATGGTTCTAAAGCAATGTAAGACCCAGAAAGTATTTGACACGCTAAAAGAGGCCAAAGCATACCAGGGCGAGAATAATAAGGCCAAAGCAGTCCAAAAGGTGTCAAAAGCAGCTGGAAAGGTCACCTTCAGACAGGCCATCGCCGATTATGATAAAAAATACAGCAAGGATTGGGGAGCTTCCTATGCAGCGCAGAAAGCAAACCAGGAGCGACGCATGGTTTCTTACTTCGGTGACACAGATGTAAGGAAGATTGACACCCTTGCCATTGAAGCCTTCTTTGAATGGTGCCGAACTCCCAACGAGGTCTATGCAACTGCTCTCGGAAACAACACCATTCAGAAGTATAAGACCCATCTTAGCGACCTCTGGAAGTTTATGAAGAAGGGCAAAATATACGGGGTCACAGAAAATGTAGTTACCGACGCAGATATCGGTGACATCGAAAAGTTTGAGGCTACTATCTGGACAATAGAACAGGTCAAATATCTGCTCTGGTATGTCACCCACAACGAAAGGGACTATGCCGCTTTCTCTCTGCTTGCCATCCCTGCCCTAGCTGGACTTCGCCGTGGCGAATTGTGCGGTCTGCAATGGAAAGATATCGATTTTGAAAACAAACTGATAGATGTACGGCAGCAACGGATGCAAGCTGGGTCTAAAACCGTCACGAAAGTTCCTAAGAACGGCCGAGAAAACGGAAAAAACCGATTTGAACGTAGACAGCGATATGCAGCACTTCCTGATACCCTTGCCACTCTTTTGCTGAAAGTCAAAGAGCAACAAGCTGATTTTATCGGTATAGAGCCTGGCCCTGATGATTATGTGTACCGAGCCAAGCATAATATGGTTAGAGGAGCATTGCCTTCACCTGGAAAGGTCTCCAAGAGATTTGATGAACTTCTGGCCAGGTGCAATCGTTTCCGAAAAGAGAAAGAACTGGAGCCAATTCCCAAAATTCGCTTGCACGATTTGCGACACACCTTTATTTCCATGTGCATCAACGGAAAGGTTGACCAGCTCCAGGTATCTGCGAACTGCGGTCACCGTAACGAAGACAGGCACATGAGCACCACCATCAAAGTCTATTGGCATGATAACAATGACAGAACCGAAATCCGAGAATTTATCGACAGCACTTTCAAAGATGTTGATATAACCGTCCCCGATTTATCCGTAAGCTCAATGGATGATTTACTTTTGAAGGACAAATTTTCTTAACCGTATGCCCCCTCTGTTTAGAGGGGGCTAAAATTTTATCGTTGGCTCCCTCTAAAAAAGGGGGCCATTTTCTATAATAGGGGCAAAGATTTTGTTCCGTTTCGTTCTATTCTCCCTTTTTTGCCTTTGGAACAGTCTTCTATTTTTTCAATATTGGATGTACAGGAAAGTCTATTGATAATATACGCGGCTGTAGTTCTCCCCAATCACCTGTATATCACACTAACACAACCAACGGAGGTAACCATGAGTACAGAAACTACAGAAGTCAGCACACCCACAGAATCCAAGCCTAAGAAGATAGGCAGAACTGTTCTTGCAAAATACTTCCACGATAACGGTTATGAGTCTATACCCCCTCATATCTTCTATCGGGAGATGTTTCCTCAAGGGGAACTTGCCCCTTTTCATGAAGACGGCTCATATGACCCTAATGTATGGCGGTATAATGGCATTATTTTACATCGTACAAATCGGACGAGGCAGGTTCTAAAACAAGTTACGTTCCCCAAAAAAGACGAGATACTTGTGACTCGATATGTCTTCAAAAAGCATCTGGTTTACGATGACCTAATTGCCATAGACAGAGCTATTGAAGAAGCCAACTCCAAGGGAGAACAGGTCTATATGGCCCCTGTCTCCTATTTGGGCCGTAACCGTGACGAAAAGCATGAACGGTTCCTTTATGTTCTCACCCTTGAAGTTGATGACCTTATCACAGAGAAGATACCAGGGAAACGCTATCTTCGCCAAAAGGGGTTGGAGACAGCACTCCACCAATGGGGAGCTAACAACAACCCCAGATGGGAGGGCGGATGGTTCCCAGCTCCTACCGCCATTACTTGCTCGGGGAAGGGCATCCACTGCCATTGGTTCCTAAAGGAACCATACCCTCTCTTTGGTGGCCCTACTCTTGATATTTACGATATGCAGAACAAGTACATCGAAGATAGCATCAACAAAAGACGGTGGCAATGGAAATGGTTCCGTCAAGCATTTGCTGACTACGTTTGGAATAATGCTGTTTCCGAGGCACCTATCCAAAGAGAAGCTATTGGACAGTCTTTCCGTATGGTTGGTTCCCTCAGTAAAGACAACAAATTGGTGGAAGCCTTTTGGATTTCTAAGAAACGATACTCCATTGAGGAACTTTTCTTTTTGAAAATATTTGGCACTCCCTTGAACGAAATAAATGGCCGTGGCCATTTTATTGAGCTTATGGACTTAACACCCAAAAGCCAGGTAGACCTTACCAAACACGAGCAAAAGGTACCCGAAAAGCTGCTTGCAGCCAAGGAGCAATGGCCCGAATGGTACGAGCGCAGAATTGTACATAAACAGCCACCCCGTCAAAAGGGCCATTGGCATATAAAGCCAGACCTTTACGAGTGGTACAAGAGGCAGATTAAAGATAATCCCCATGTGGGCTGCCGATATTATCGGCTGTACACCCTGGCCCAGTACGGGGCCAAGTGTGACATTCCCTTTGAGATAGTCAAACAGGACTGCATCGACATAGGCGAAACGTTCAAGCTGGTGGGCAATGTTCCCCTAGAAGATTGGGAAATTGCAAAAGCCTATGCAGCCTATTATGACTATCGGGCCTTTGAATCTACCATTGATTTCATCAACTCCAAGGCCCATTTGAACATTGAGAAGAACAAACGAAACGGGCAGAAGCAGTATGACCATTTGCAGGCAGATGTGCTGTATAACAAAATCACGGGTCGTCCTACCAGTAATGTGTGTAAGAACAATCGGGAACTAACTCTCCAGTATATGCGTGATAATAAACTAATCACGGGCCGTCCTCCCGAATCTGGCTCCAAAAAGGAGCTTGTCGAAGAATGGCAGCAAACACACCCAGACGGCACCAAAATGGAGTGCCACAGGGAAACGGGGCTGTCACGTACTACCATAGACAAGTGGTGGCAGATAGCGTGACAGTTATGAGGCTGCTGGAAGTCTCAGAATCCTTTGTTTTCTGTATTATGTAAACTGGCATAGGAGAAAAATAGAAGGCTTCCAGGGCTTCCAGGGTGCCTTGGAATGTCTTCTATACTGTAGATAACCCGAAAGGGGAACTGGAGTATGTACCATGAAGTGACAACCCCCATTCCCAAACTTTTTGAACGGTTAAAAGCCACCGACAGTCTGTGTCGGTGGCTCTTTTTCGTTATTGCTCCCTATAATCCTGGCTTTGCTGCTGATTTCGACCACGAACCCATGCGAAATAGTTCTCTAAAATACTATTTTCCTGCAAATACATCCTAACTCTTGATAATTTTTCTTTGAATTTTGCCACTTCTGCTTTCAGACCGTGGATGATACTCTCTTTTTCCATCAGCTGGGCCTGAAGCTCTCGCACTGTAGCCTCGGCCTCGTATCGGGCTTGCTCCCGTATAAAGGCCTCTGCTGCCTGGGCCTCAGTCTTGCTCTGGATGGCTCGCTCTGTTGCCAGTCTGGCTTCTTCGGTGGCCTGTGTGGCTTCAGCGGCCTTGCGCTGCTGTTCCTCCACCTCCATCTCCACCAGCATCTGCTTGGCTTCCAGGGTGTCCAGGGACTTCTTTGCTCTCTGGGCAGCTTCCAGGGTGGCTTGCTTCTGCTGCTCGGTGGCAGCAAGCTCCCGTTCCAGACCTTTGCGCTTTTGGTCTAGTAGTTCCAGCTGCCGCCTGGAACCGCTGGTCACCTCCCTGTCTATTTCCACCCCTCTGCGCTCACAGGCCAGATAGAATGTCTCCCGCAGTTCATCCGTGAAAAAGACTAAGGGGTTGTTGTATCTGCCTCGTGGCTTGCTGGGGTCTGGATGGAAGCCCATAGCCTCCAGGGCTGCGTTCTGATTAGGGACAAAATATCCGAATCTGTCCTCAGCACAAAGACAAAAACGAAAATGTATATGGTCGGATGCCTCTTCCCTATGCAAAGAGGCACCCAAGGGGATAAGGTTGGCTCCGTACCGCTGATGGAGGTGCTGCAGCACATCTCCCCAGGCTCCCACCATGACTTGTGTCCTGGTCTGTGCATCGGTTTGGGAACCTTTTTTTCCTAGCTGGAAAATTGTCTCTATTGGGGCTGTCTTGGGGTCACGGTAGACCTGGCTTATGGTCTTGACCCGCTCCCTGTGACCGCTGGCTCTATACCGCTCATTTTTTGCTTCCAGACCCTCGCCATATAACTGCCTGTATCGCTCCAGTTCATGCTTGCGGGAATCATAGCCGCCCCCACCGCCTCTGTGGACGATTGTTGCCCCATTCCCCATGTACTGGAGGTATTGGTTAAGATGGATGCGTTCCTGGTTTATGTGTGGTTGATGGATGCGTGATGCTTCCAGGGTGTTGTGGTTGGGGTTATAGGCTACCCCTTTGGAGTTGGCCCGTCCGTTGTGGACGGAGGCTTTATCGAGCTTCTTTTTCATGGATATACCTCTCTTGATTTTTTCTATAAAGTAGAAGAAACAACGAAACATAAAGTAATTTCCCCCATCTTTTGATGGAGGAAAATAGCTTTTTGTACCTAGTACCAGTTGACGGCTACCCATCATCTGTACCAGGCTCCTATGCAGAGGGCAGTCTCCTAGGGCTTTGCCCTGGCCGACGGCCTACCCAATCTCAATGGGGGTCTAGCCACCCCAGCCGATGGCTTCCCCAGGCAACCGATTCAGAAAGCATCAATCTTGCTGTTGCGACGGCTGCGCTTGGTACTTTCCAAATCGGACTTTTGCGCTCACAAACAAGAAAGCCTAGGCTATGGCCTAGGCTTCTCCTATGTTCACTCAAATCTGGGCGGACAATAGACAACCAGCAGGTGAATATCTCCGCTCTCCTGGTAATCACACTCAATGCCATAGCTGCCGAGTGTGAACCAGGTTGTTTCTTTGACCAGGGGGCGAATAGTATGGTCTGCAAAATTGACCACACCATACTCTGACGGTGCACCCCAGATACACGCATCGTTGACAGCATCCAGGCAGCTTTGGCAAAGCTGACTCTGGATAGCTGCTGCATCAATGGGTTTCTGTGCGCCTGTTATCTGCACATGGGCATAGCCCCTGTCGGGGTCTGTCATGCTATGCACATAGCAGTCTTCGCCCGTAAGACCGCCAGACTGCATATAGCCAGCTGGCTCCTCAATCAGTTGCTTACCATCGAAGCGGTTAATTTCCAGCCGCACGTATTCAAGGGTGTTCAGATTGATGATGCCAACATTATCCTCTCCCCAATACTGACCTTGTCCACCGCACAGAAAGCAATCCCCTTGTGCCAGTTCGGAAACATAGGGAGTGTGTTCATACTCTGGTGCAGCAGCCTTGCTGGAACATCCGACCAGAAGCAGAACCAGAACGAAAGGCAGCAGCCTTCTCACATATCCTATCAGCCGCCAGAGCAGCGGTTTTGGCCGTAGCTCAAACACGCATGGGCGCCAGTCTCCACAGCCCTCGCAAAAATCATCCTCCAGCCAAACTTCGCTGGCCTGGTAGTCTGTTCCATTCAGTTCGTTAAAGCATTTCAAACAAAACTCAGCCATTACGACCCCTCCAAGCGATAAAATCAGTATAATTATAACCCATAGACGATGAAAGTCAATAATCCCATACCCATGAAAGATTCAGAATATCACCCATGGTTGTTACAATTAGGGCATACTAAACCGCATTGGGGGATATGCCGTGGGTGATAACGAATTTCTGAAAGAGATGGGCCAGCGGATTATGGTTCGCAGAAAGAGCCTGCGCATGACCCAGGAAGAACTGGCTGACAAGCTGGGTGTTTCTGCCCAAATGATTTCCAATCTGGAGCTGGGTAAGAAAGCCATCCGTCCAGAAAACCTTGCAAAGGTCTGTGATGTTCTGGGCCTTAGTGCTGATTTCATTCTGACTGGAACCAACACCAAAACCGCCGTGGATGCAGTTGCAGAAAAGCTGGTTCAGCTGACAGCAGAAGAATTGCAGATGGTCAACGATATGATTGACTACATGAACAAGAAGAAATGACCGAAAACGGCACGGGATTTCCTGTGCCGTTTTTTCCTATATCAAATCGGTTTGGGAGTTATGGACAACTTTCAGCGACTATGGTATAATTTCTCCAGAAATCCATGCAAATGGAATGAATCCGAAAGGGAGGAAAAAAATGGGCAACAACGAGCTGTTGTTCGAGGGTGTTAATTTTAGTGGATTAGCCCCCACGATAAAGGAAGATAGGATTATTGCGTGTTACAGAGATTCTGCTTTTCCAGTCCCCCAGAAGGCGATTATTCCGTCCACGCAATATCCGATTGCAGGGCAATTTGAGCTTTTTGTGACTGCTAACACTAGTTCTCTACAAATCAGAGAGAACGGAGAATTTACGGCTGCCTCAGAAGACGCATCCAAAATTTTAGCCATTATTGATAAGCAGCGACATGATGTAGGAAAATGCTATTTCAATGCGGATAGGGTTACATCTGCGCTGCAAAGCAAGGGGTACAATGCTCAGACGTATGTGGGCTGGTTCTTCCTTGCTGATACTATGCCTGCCCACCACGCATGGACGATTTTGCGTATGGATGATAAAGTCAGCGTCATTGATTTGGCAGATAGCTTCTATCACCTCCACAAAAACTTTGATAAAATGGTAGGCTTAACCTTAGATGAGCAACGGATGGAAGTTGCTAAACAAACAAGGAAAATGGAAAAAATGCCCAATAGTAAGCGTTGCGTTCCTGTTGGTGTCCCTTGCCCAACCGCTTACTATATTGGTGCTCCTCAGGGGGGAATGGATGGTCTAAAAGCCTTTGAGGAATTGATGGCAAAGCAGCCTTATCATCCAGCCCACAAGAAATTGCGAGGTGGTCTGACTAAGACGCAGGCTATGTATTTTGCGGATGCAAAGAAGAAAAAACGGTAAAGAACCCCCAGGTCAAACGACCTGGGGTTCCTTATGTCAAAATTCATAATTTCGTTATAGAAATCTGTATCGCTGGCCGTTATAATATAGGTACAAACAGTTCGCAAAACTTGAATTTGACGAAGGAGTGTGATTGTATGAAGAAAGCTATCAAAATTGCCTTAATTGCTATTATTTGCCTTGCGGTGTTATTCTGGATTGCAGTCGTAACTAATCCAGATTTCGCCGTACAGTTTGGGTTAGCAAG
>JAZQSR010000040.1:0-2896 GCA_045630225.1 Treponema sp.
ATCAACCAGTAATGCCATGTCCGAGTACTACGTTTGGGCTCGCTCTCGATGGCTGATTACAAAAAACTCCCCCGCCACAGATGGAGCTGGAACGAGAGAGGTTCTAGGAAGAAAAGGGGCAAGACATTGTAGCCCCCTTGCCACCGCTGACCTGTAGAGGGTTGTCCTTCCCCTAAAGAATAAGCCTTGACTTGGACTGTTCCCTGTGATTTAATTTCTAGTATGAATGCAATTCAAGACAAAGAGATTTTTGATGTCATTTCTCACTTTGCCATTTATGGCGACCTTGTATCCTGTAAGCCCATGGGCAACGGACATATCAACAATACCTATCGTTCCACCTTTAACCAGGGAGGAGTTACGGTTCGTTACACCCACCAGCGCATCAACAAGGATGTGTTCAAAAAGCCAGATCAAGTGATGACGAATATTGCTGCCGTCACTGATTTTCTGCGGGCTTCTTACAAAAAAGATGGACTGGAAGATATTTCCCGACGAACCCTCACCGTGGTGCCCTGCAAAGACGGCAAACTCTTTTATCTTGATCCACAAGGCAACTACTGGCGCACCTATCTCTTTGTAGAAAATGTTACCACCTACGAAATCCTAGACAGCACTCCCCTCGCCCAACAACTGGGACAAACCATCGGTGAATTCCAAAACCGACTGGCCAGCTACAATTGTCCCCGTCTCTTTGACACCATTCCTCGATTCCACGACATGCACCTGCGTTACCAGCAACTAGACGACGCTCTAGCTCGTGACCCTGTGGGAAGAAAGGCATCTGCCCAGGCTGAACTTGATTTTCTCCTAGCAAATAGACAGCGGGGCATGATTCTCAGCGATGAACTTGCTTCTGGCAAGCTTCGTGAAGGCATCACCCACAACGACACAAAACTGAACAATATCCTCTTTGACCAGGCCACTGGAGAAGCCCTCTGTGTCATCGACTTAGATACCGTTATGCCTGGTACCGTGCTCTTTGACACAGGCGACATGATTCGTACCGCCACCAACACCGCCGCCGAAGACGAAAAAGATGTCTCCAAAGTAACCTTCAACTTCAATGTATTCCGTGCCCTCATTGGCGGCTATTACTCCAAGGCAGGAGCCTTCCTTACAGACTACGAAAAGAGCCTGTTGCCAGAATCTGGTCGTGCAATTACCCAAATCATGGCGGTTCGAATGCTCACAGACTACATCAATGGAGACGTGTACTACCACACCGACTATCCTGAGCACAATCTCGTTCGAGCCAGAACACAAATCGCCTTGATGAAGTCCATGGATAGCCAGTGGGATCTTATCACCGCCTTTATCCACGATTTGAAAGTATAATCTGATTATGATAAAATACTTTTAGTATAAGCAGGCTTCCTAGAAATGAGTTCGTTTCTAAGGAGCCTTTTTTATTCCTGTATGGTAAGATTACGAACCCACCGCTCCTTCTTTAATCCGATGGCACAACCGGTAATTTTTACCACATCTGTCAACTTAATCACACCGTACAATGCCACAGGTCCCATGGAGGTAAACTTTGTCAACAAAAACATCCCCGGTACCACCATCAGGCAATTAACGAACAAATCCACCTTGGCCCCCAGCACCGCATCACCACCAGTTCGGGAAACTGCAAATTGAGCATTAATAAAGGCCCAAGTAGGCATATAGGCTGCATTCAAAAGCACCAAACCACGGGTAACACTTTGGGCAGAGACACTGAGATTCCCAAAAACTATTGGTACAATCAACACTGCAAGACACCCCACCAAGGTACCAAAGAAGCCAAAAATCAAGGAGCCAGACAAAAGCCAAGTCTTTTGAACACGGGCTTCATCAAGTTTATTTGCTCCCAAGGTTCCACCAAGAATTACTCCCGTAGCAGTACCAATACCGTTAAAGCACACAAAGAACAGGTTGGCTATGGCAAATCCCGCTGCCATGCCAGACACCACCTCCGCCCCACCACGACTATTGTACAAGGCAGTAGTTACCGTCTCAGACAAAACCCAAGACATTTCCGAAATAAGAATCAAGCCTGATTTTCGTAATATGCTGAGAAAAAGCTTCCAGTTTACCTGAAAAAAGTTGATAATCTTAAAAACAAAAGGCGGACGCACCTTTTTCAAAAACAGGAGAAAAATCACCATTTCAGTGAGCCGAGCAATAACTGTAGCAATGGCAGCACCAAACGTTTCTAGCCGAGGAGCTCCCAAATTGCCGTAAATCAGCACCCAGTTGAAAAAAGTATTAACACAAGTAGCCGTAACGGAAATTAACAGCGGAGGTTTTACCTTCCCCATTTCCCGCAGAGAAGTTCCCGTGGTGGTGGCAATCACCGTAGGCAACCAAGAAGGAGCCAGCATCCTCATGTACTTCACCCCTTCCGCAATGATTTCATCGCTAGCAGCATTTCCATGTACCATCAGAGAAAGAAATGGACGGGGAAAAAAAATACAAATGCAGGTATAAATACACCCAGCAATCAAGCCAATAATCAACTTGAATCGATACGCCTGTTGCATTCCTTCGCTATTTTTTGCCCCATTATACTGAGAAATAAAAATTCCTCCAGAAATACATATGGCATTGATAAAGACTAAAAAGATGAAGTTGATTTGTCCAACAATGTTCACTCCAGACATCTTCACATCGCCCAATCCCGCCACCATAAAATTGTCGATAAGGGAAACCATGTTTTGAATCAGCAGCTGACCCATTACCGGAATGGCAATCAGCAAGGCTCGTTTATAAAAATGAAGTGGACCAAAGAGACTTTTTTTCGACTTCAAAAGACTATTCATGCACACCACAAAAACACTTTAAACCAAAATAGTCAAGGTATTTTATCATATAAAAATTATAATTTTTACGGTAAAAAAATCTCTAAAACTGC
>JAZQSR010000041.1:0-2462 GCA_045630225.1 Treponema sp.
ATACAGACATGGAGATGGGGTGTCCCCTCGGTCTCGCTGAAGTGGGCCACCGCAAAGACGAGGGTCATGTGGGGGAAGTCCCGCTCAAGGTCTGCCACCCATTGACGGTACACTCCTTCGAACTCGGCCCGCAGCTGGGCCTTGCGTTCTGGACTGGTATCGGGAGAGTAATACTCCCCGCCGAGGTCATCGTGGGAGCCGTATTGCAAGACGGCCTCATAGGCCAGTTCTCCCTTGCCCTGGGAGAGGGTGCCGTTGCTCCTGTGCCACTCGCAGTAGCCCGTCTGTATCTGGCGGTCTTTACGGCGCTGCTTCGCATTGTACTGGTCAATATATGGTTGGAACTGCTGGTCGGTGTACTCCTCGATAGTCATGTGGGAGCCGTTGGGCCGTCTCAATCGGTCGATGATGACCACATCATCCTGGATAAGGGACGGGGCCACATTGGGAGAGATGGCACGGATGCCATCAATGTCCAGCGAGTGCTTGGGGGCCAGCCTACCAACACTCATGCTTGCTGCTACTTTCATAACAATTCACCTCTATTTTATTTCTTTTTACGGATATTATAGAAGATGAACGAACTTTTCTGCTGCAAAGCGGCAGAAGGGCTCAAAGCCCACTTTGACACTACGCATCAAAGCATTTGAGGTCTTCAAAAGGGGTTCCCCTTGCCAGACGGCCTACCCAATCTCAATGGGGGTCTGCCACCCCCAGCCGATGGCTTCCCCTGGCTACCGATTCAGAAAGAATCAATCTTGCCGTTGCGACGGCTGCGCTCAATACTTTCTAAATCGGCCTTTGCGCTCACAAACAAGTAGAACTAGGCGACAGCCTTGGTCTTCTTGTGCCAATGATATTTAAATTCTTGTTCGCTTTCGTAAACCTCTCGCATTTCTTCCCAGAACTGCTTTATTTCTGGTTCTGGGTCGGTGCCATCTTCGGCATGCTTTCGGCGGATTGCGGTCTCCATAAACATGGCGGTGAGTTTCCATGCTTCAAATCCAGCATCAGCAACTGACATTTCATAGTCAGCGGCTATCTGGTCGGCATCGGGGAGATTGTTCAAATCATATCTGCCAAACATGAATTTTTTTCCTCTGTGGTAGCAAGACAGGGTATCAGAATCCAGATTTATGATAAATGCTCGGTCGCAATAAGCCTCAGAACTAAGTGCATCATGGTTATCAGAAAGGTAAAGTGTCGCATCTTCTGGAAGGTCAACGATTTTGGAAAGAATCCATCTTCCGAAGCCTTTTTCGCCTGCAGATAACTGATTAACATCAGAAGTAAACTGACATCTCTTGACACCTTTCTTGATAGCATCCAATTTTTTAGTCAAGGGGCCCATGATAAGCTCAAGAGTATCGTCAATGGTTTCAGAATAAAAATCCTGTTCGGTAACTCTCCAGCGGTTACCTGCTATGATACCTATGAATGTAAAACCAGCCATGGTATAACCTCCTACAAATATCTGTTGTCCGTATTATAACAGCACGGCGACACAGATGCAAGAACAGTCTTAGCGATGTTTCAAATAGTTGCACGAAAGTCACTCATATCTGGGCGGACAGTAGACAATTAACAGATGAATATCCCCGTTCTCCTGGTAATCGCACTCAATGCCATAGTTGCCGAATGTGAACCAAGTGCTTTCTTTGACCAGAGGGCGAATGGCATGGTCTGCAAAATTGACCACTCCATACTCAGACGGCATACCCCATACGCACGCATCGTTGACAGCATCCAAGCAGCTTTGGCAAAGCTGGCTCTGGATAGCGTTTGCATGGATGGCGTTCTGTGTGCCTGTTATCTGCACATGGGCATAGCCTCTGTCTGGGCTTGTCATACTATGCACATAGCAGTCTTCGCCCGTAAGGCCACCAGACTGCATATAGCCAGCGGGTTCCTCAATCAGCTGCTTACCATTGTAGCGGTTAATTTCCAAACGCACATATTCAAAGCTGTTCAGATTGATTATACCAATGTTGTCCTCGCCCCAGTATGGCCCCTGTCCACCGCACAGAAAGCAATCTTCCTGTGCCAGTTCGGAAACATAGGGGGTGTGTTCATACTCTGGTGCAGCAGCTTGGTTGGAGCAGCCAACCAGAAGCAGAACCAGAACGAAAGGCAGCAGTTTTCGCACATATCCTACCAACCGCCAGAATAACGGTTTGGGCCGTAGTTCAAAAACGCATGGGCGCCAGTCTCCGCAGCCCTCGCAAAAATCATCCTCCAGCCAAACTTCGCTGGCCTGGTAGTCTGTTCCATTCAGTTCGTTAAAGCATTTCAAACAAAACTCAGCCATTACAACCCCTCCGAGCGATAAAATCAGTATAATTATAACCCATAGGTGATGAAAGTCAATAATCCCATGCCCATGAACCATTCAGTATATCGCCCATGGTTGATAAAATTGGGTCATACTAAACCGTATTGTGGGTGTATGCCGTGGGTGATAC
>JAZQSR010000042.1:0-3468 GCA_045630225.1 Treponema sp.
ATGAGGGCACCCACACCTACAAAGAATGCAGCAATCTTGGTGTAGTCAATCTGTGAAAAGTCCATGCTCTCCTCCTTACTGCTAGAATGCAACAGTTGCCCAGCTATTCCTGTACTTATTGTCATCACACAGACGGGAATAAGTGCAGAACAGGACAGCACATTCACCGAGGTTGAGATTCAACACACTATAGCTGGATGGATTCGTGTTACCATAGGCCATGTACCTGACCTCAACACTACCAGAGGATATATTGAGGACTACCCTCATGTAGCCTGTGCCATAGGGGACATCCTGCATGGTGTTGAAGGGGTCCATCAGTTCTGTGTAGGCACCTGCAGTGCTGACCATCCTGACAGAGTCAGTATCCACTTTGAAGCCACCAGACTTGAGCATCCCTGCATCAACTGTTCCAGTGGCATCAATGTCCTTGAGGCCAGACATGTTCCAGTTATCCCCGTCAAAGGAGATCTGTGCAACTGTGGAATTGCCATGGGAGTCCTCCCTGTCAAGGTTGAGACCGCCAAGTCCAAGGCTGAAGGACTCTGTGCCAGATTCACCGCTGAAGCCCCTGCTGCATGCATTGAAGAGGTGCCCCATGATGCTGTACTGGGAGAGCCTGCCATCTGCAGCAATGATTCCCCTCATCCATTCACCATCGGCACCATGCAGGATGTAGTTGCCTGCAGAGAGGCCACTGAGGGTGAGGTTGCCAGTCCAGCTACCATACACCACAACTATATCAAGGAGGGATGCAGAGGAAGGCTGGGTGCCAGAGAGGGTGATGCCACAGGAGGTCTTGGGTGAGTTGGCATTCTGCACAAGCACAAGCCTGTTGGTGTCCTTGAGGGTGCCCAGGTCCACAGTCCAGTCCCCAGAGGCAGGGGCAGATGAGACAACCACCTTCTCAGGGGAGACCTGGCCAGACTGGTACAACTTCTTCAGGCTGATCTTCCTGGACCTGTTGCCAGGCTGGTTGTTTGGCTGCACAAGGTAGAGGAGGTCATCCTCTGTGGGGGTGACCACCTCAGGCATCATGCTCAGGGGCATGGGGGCATCAGGTATCTTGTTAGGAGGGTATGACATTGGGGAGGGTCTCCTTTAAGAAATTTTCCTGCCATACAAGGCAATGATCTGTTCTGCTGCAAAGGCTCCCATCAGTTTCTGTCCAGCAGCATTCGGGTGAAGGCCATCAGAAAGATAGGGGCCTGTTCCAGTCTCAAGCAGTCCGACAATACCACAGTTGCTGTACATGTCAATCACAGGAACACTCATGGCCTGTGCCACCTTCTTGATGGCCTCAATTTTCAACAAGTTGTTGGCATTCCTGGTCGCATTGGCAGACTGGATGGGCAACAAGATGAAAATCTTGCAATTAGGATAAGTCTGCATGATTTTTTGGACTGCATACCTCATGCCACCAGCCATATCCATGGATTCAGCAATAGACGGGAGTGCAGAACCGCTAATGGCTGCATTTACCTGGGAATCTGTAGGCACAGAATCATTTGTACCAAATGCAAAACAGAAAATGTCAGGTGCAGAATAAGTTCCAGCAGTCACATTTGCAATGAACTTGCCGATATGGCAGCGGGCCACATTGTTTGCAGTCTTTTGGGCTGCTTCAGGGCTGTCAATGGCGATGGTGCCTGGAGCAATGCCAGCAAAGTTGGGATCATCATATTCCTGGGTAGTGTATGTAACACCATTATAGACAACCTGTTTGCAGGCATAATATGAACTACCCACACCCACATTCTGGTGTGCAGCAACTCCAAGAATGTCCGCAACATACTTGCTCCACTGGTTGCCTGCTGTGATGCTGTCACCATCAACACCCATTACAAGAGTAGAAAAATTAGGAAGAACAGAGGGGTTTTCTTGATGCAGTGCTTGAATTATGCCTGGATGTTCAATAGATACCAGTGAATTATCCAGATAATTGTACCCGAAATTAGTATCTATTATTTCAAACATATCCCAGTTTACTACAATTTCATACCTTAAAGAAACGCCACCCCAGGTAAAATTCCCAGAATAATACTTTACATTTTCATATAAAGTAGTTCCATCAGTTTTAAGTATGGTAAATAAATTGCAATTACCATAGGCGGAATCCATAAAGTCACCATTTAGGTCTCTCATCATCCAGAAACGCAGCTCTTCAGTTGGCCTTGCAATAGCAACACCAATAAAGTGATGGTCTATTTGGCTAGTTCCGTTCGGTGCTGTATAGCCGCCTTCCCAAAAATCTTCAAAATCTGTCTCATCTCTAATGGTTATTTTGGCATCAAGTATAGAGCGTGAAACGATTTTGACAGCCTCTGAAGGTTCAGTGCCTGCTCCACTCCAAATCAGTGGGCGGTGTTTAAATTCTAACCGCCGCATTAAATTATACACTGAAGTTTCACGGGCTTTTGTGGCATCAAAATCTCCGTAAAAATTTCTAGTTACTTCATAAAATTTTCCATTATAACTAAATGCTTCACCCGTTTTATATGGGTTTGTAGATGTGCGAGAAGAATTGAAACTGGGTGCAATGCACAAGGGTCCTGCTGCATTGGTGACCATTGCTTCCAGGCATTGCAGCAAACCAGGGTGACTAATAGATACCAGTGCATTATCAAAATAATTATACTGCACATTTTGTTCAAAACTGGTATAATAATCCCAGTCAACTATAACTTCGGCTTTTAATGCAACGCCATCCCAGGTAAAACTACTAGAATAGTATTCAACATTACCCCATAATTTTCTAGATCCTACACCTTGGGATAAATTAAATAAATTGCAATTACCATAGGCGGAACCCATATATGTACCATTTAGGTTACGCATCATCCAAAATTGAATGGTATTTCTAGTCACACCACCAGAAGTGCTCGGCCTTGCAATAGCAACACCAATAAAGTGATGGTCTATTTGGCTAGTTCCGTTCGGTGCTGTATAGCCGCCTTCCCAAAAATCTTCAAAATCCGTCTCATCTCTAATGGTTATTTTGGCATCCAATATGACGCGAGATAACTTTTCAGCTACGTCCCTGTTGGCAGAACCACCCGAGCCAGACCAAACTAAAACTCGGCTATGGTAAAAATAACGCTCCATTAAATTTTCAAGGGTGACAACCCGAACTTTGTTGCTATCAAAATCTCCGTAAAAATTTCTAGTTACTTCATAGAAGGTGCCATCTTTGACAAAGACATCTCCAGTTTTGTAGGGATTTTCTGATGTCCTTGTGGTAAACCGCCCTGTGAAATTGTTGAAGATGGTTGCTACATCCATCTTGCCAGTGCCATCAGCATCATCAAGGGCCATGAAGCCCTTGTACTTGGTAGTGGCCAGATCCTTGATTCTCTTGTTTGCCATATTCAGGCCTCCTTAAATTAAAATGTAGTCCAGAGCAATGAGGGTGTCCCCGTCACTTGTCACAAAGTTGTTGTCCTCGTCATCCACCAGGTCAAATTCCAG
>JAZQSR010000043.1:0-1400 GCA_045630225.1 Treponema sp.
CTTTTCAAACAGAGGCAGGTCGGAAGATTCTTCGTCCTGGAGGCGCATGAGGCTGGAAACAATGGCTTCAATGGCAGAATCGTCCATCAGCATGGCCCTGGTCTCGTTAATGACGAGATTTTCAATCCAGTCCTTTTTGACAGCCTTCTTCTTGCAGTCATTCAGCTTCTTTTTGACTGCGTGGCATTTGTAATAGCGGTGAACGGTGCCATTTCGGCTCTTGCCACTCTCACCGTTCATAGCTGTGCCACAATGACCACAGAACAGCTTGGTGGTCAAGAGGTAGGCTTCATCGGCCTTGGCTCTGGCTGGTGCCTTACTGTTCTTGGCAAGCCTCTCCTGGACACGGTCAAAAAGGTCTTGGGGTACCAGAGAGGGAATGCCATTCGGGACAACGATTTCACGGAAAGAGTATTCACCAATATACCGACGATTGGAAAGCATACGCTGGATGGTGCCATAGTTGATGGGCTTGCCCTTGGTATTGGTGACACCCTTGGAATTGAGGTAGTCCCGAATCTCTGTGACGGTTCTGCCCTGGTCATACATCTGGAAAGTTTCCAGAACGAAAGGAGCCGTTTCGGGGTTGGGCTGAAGGTGCTGCTCATCGTCCACGATGTAGCCCAGAGGGAGGGTGCCTCCGTTCCATTTGCATTTCTCTGCGTTGATGGACAGGCCCCGAACAACCTTTTCTTTGAGGTCTTCTGAGTACCATTCAGCCATGCCCTCCAGAAGGGATTCCAACAGAATACCATCAGCACCAGAGGAAATGGCTTCGGTGGCAGAAATGACTTTGATACCCAGCTTTTTCAGCTGAGCCTTGTACTTCGCACTATCGTAGCGATTACGGGCGAAGCGGTCCAGCTTCCAGACAATGATAAAATCAAACGGCTTGCGTTTGCTGTCTTCAATCATCTTCTGGAACTGGGGTCTGTTGTCCGTGGTGCCAGAGATAGCACGGTCTGCATAAGTCTTAATGACGGTGTAGCCGTTGCGCTCTGCATAGGCTGCACATTCTTTGACCTGGCCCTCAATGGATTCCTCTCTCTGGCTGCTGGAAGAATAACGGGCATAGATAACAGCTTTCAACTCAGACATAGCAAATCCCCCTGTGATATGTTTGGATAATCATATCATAAGGAGGATTCTTTAGTCAATCTGTAGGGTGAAAGTTCGGCACTTTAGCCGTTTGGCGGATTTGATTTTAGGGAACATTCAGCACGCTATGGACAAACCAGGTCTGGGCTGTGACCATGATGACAAATGTGCAAACAGCAAAGAGAAGCACTTCAACCACAGCATTGACCCGTCTGGATTGAAGCTGCTTTTTCAGATTTGCTGGCAGGATTCTGGACAACAGACAATAGACCATAAATCCAACACAGGCTCCAGCTGTGTTT
>JAZQSR010000044.1:0-2494 GCA_045630225.1 Treponema sp.
TATATGTCTTTTTCCGTACTACTCGAAATATTATGCCGTTTTGACCAATCTGAGGCCCAATTCCTTTTGGGAGTACTCCAGCTGCATCCGTTCCAGCTCGTTCCACGCATCCTCGATGCCCAGGTGGGTGTAGGTGTCCATCGTTACGCCAATCTCGGAATGACCCATAAGGTATTGCAGCGTTTTGGGATTCATACCGCTTTTTGCCTTGTTGGTGCAGTAGGTATGGCGGCACACATGGGGCGTAATCAAGGGAAGCTCTTCCTTGTAAATGCTGTTGTACTTCTTCCAGGCGTGCTTGAAGTAATGCTCCCAATGCATTGCCACCATCGGGCGGTCATCCTTGTCAAAGAACAGGAAACCAGAATAGCCATCAATGGTCGGCTCGACCTGGGGTGGCTTTCTGCTTGCCAGGATTCGCTTGAAACAGGCGTAAACATCGTCTTCCATAGGCAGCACTCGTGTTCCTGCGTTGGTCTTGGTGGATTCAATGTACTTTGTGCCATCACTTCTCCGCTGCAGCTGATGGTCAACTCGGATAGTCTTGTTCTTCATATCCAAATCGCTGACCGTCAATCCTACAAATTCGGAGATTCGCAAGCCAGTATGGAACAGGATGTACATCGCATCGTGATACTTGCAGTAGTGCTTGTCCTCTTTGACAAAGGTGAGGAACTTTCGCATTTGGTCTCTGCTGACGGCTTCCCGTGTGTGGGAATCGTTGACAATGACCTTTGCAAGCTCAAAATCAAAGGGATTCTTACGGATGTAGTCATCCTCCACCGCCATAGCAAAAGCGGGGCGAAGAACGCCACGGATGCTATGGATGCTGCTGTAGCTCCGTCCGTCCTTTTGCTGCAGCTTTACCAGGAACGCCTTGGCAACAGAGTGGCGCACCTGCTTGATGGGCAGATGGGCAAACGGCTCATTCTCCAGGATGTTCACTACGGTTTTATATCCCGCCTGGGTGGTCGGCTTGACATTGATTCTAAGAGAAATATAGAGCTTGACCAATTCCAAAACGGTCTTTTCTGCTCCCTGGCTGTCAATGCCGTCAAACTTATCTCTTTCAACCTGGGCAATCTTCTCACGCAAGGACAAATCTTCCTTTTTGCCAGCGGGGGTCTTGTCGGTCGGCACAAGCCGCCAGGAATATAGGAAGCGGGTCTGGTGCAGTAGGTCTATGTACTTGTAGACATATCGTCCATCGGGGCGTTGGCTTTCTCCGTTGTTAAGAATGCGATTTCTATTATCTCTGCGTTTTACGCTCATATTCGTTTTTCTCCTTTCATTGAGAAAGCCCCGAACATGACATACAAACATTGTAGCATAGTTCGGGACTTATTTCCATTCCTTTTTTAGATTACAGAGGCTTCATTGAGGAAAGCCTCAAACTTTTGCCGCTTAATTGTATATTTAACGCCGTTCTGGATGAACAGACCCAGGTGGCTGTATTCTTCAATCATACTCCGCAACTTCTTTTCGACAATCTCAAAATAGATGGCTGCCACGGCTACGGTCAAGGCATACTTCTCACAAATACGCACATCGTTATCTTTCATTCTCACTCGTCCTTTCTAGTTCCGTATCTCAAATCTCAGTTCCGTATCTCTCGTCCCAGGGAAAACCCGATATTCATTTTTCAAGGTGCAGTGGGTGCAATGAGCGCCTACACTGCCATGATAGTCAAAACGCCATCCACTTGGCTGGGCTGGCGGATGTAGAAAAATGGGGCAAAAATCGGGTGAATTTTCTACACGTTTCGCCCTCCCTTTTTGGGGAGCTTACGGCGGGGGCAGCTGCCCCCAGGAGTACGAAGTAGATATGCTGGGACGGCATATCATACTGAGTACTTATCGCCGTTTCCTTAACTTTTAATGTGCGTTTTCTTCGTTGTTTGTTCTAAATTATCATTGAGGTGATATTTTATGGCAAAAAAGATGAAAGCAACCGTGAGAAATGGACGAGCCACCGCAAGTGGCAAAGTCTACAACGCCAACCACAATACGAAAACCGAAACCAGAAACCAGGAACGCCATATCGACCATAGCCGCACCGACCAGAACATCAACCTCCAGTTCACCGCTGAAGGCCGTGTTCGCCGCTGCGGGAGCTTCGATGCAAAAGCCTTTGAGCTATCCAGATATGAGGAACTTTACGGCACAGGCCAGGAGGCCAAGAACGCCAGATACATAGCCGACGGCCATCCCGAAAGGTGCAAATCGGTAGCCGACATATACGCCAGCCGCCGCACCGCCCCTCTGGAGACCATTATCCAGTTGGGCAGCCGAGATACAGACATCGACCCCCAGGAGCGAAAGGAAAAGCTGATGGCGGCCACCGCCGAGCTGATAGACGGTCTCCAGAAACGATGGGGTGATAACCTCCATCTGCTTGACCTGGCAATCCACCTGGATGAGGGTGTCGCCCATTGCCACTTGAGAATGACATTCTCTGCCCTGGACAAGTTCGGGCAACGAGTACCCAACCAATC
>JAZQSR010000045.1:0-1724 GCA_045630225.1 Treponema sp.
CTGGACAAGTTCGGCTATCTGGTGCCAAACCAGGCCCAGGCATTTGAGGCCATGGGAATCCAGAGACCAGACCCCACCGCCAAGGAGGGCAAATACAACAAGTCGGAGGCCAAGCGGTCTTAGGAAGACAACTGCTGGTAACAACTCCTTGGCTCACAGAACGACATGGCTACGATCCGACTTCTGGACAAGTTCGGCTATCTGGTGCCAAACCAGGCCCAGGCATTTGAGGCCATGGGAATCCAGAGACCAGACCCCACCGCCAAGGAGGGCAAATACAACTGCCCCCTCATAACCTTCTCCGAGGCCATCCGAACCGAGTTCTATGACCTGTGCGAAAAACAGGGGATAATTATTGACAGAGAGGTGAAATCTCCCTCCCAAAAGCACCTTTCCGTTCTACAATATAAATGCCAGAAAATGGATGAGTCGGTAAAGGCCCTCACAGCCGAGAAGCAGCAGCTTGAAGCCGTGGCAGCAGAACAGGCCCAGGCCATCGTGGCAGCCAAGGCAGAGATTGAGGTGGTGCGAGCCGAGCGAGATACCCTCCGAGACCAGAACAGCGTCAGCCGAACCATCCAGGAGGCTCTGGCACAGCCAAGCCGTCCCATCCAGGCAGAGTACCTCCCAGAGCGAAAGAACCTGGCAGGCAAGGTGGTGGAGCCAGAGAAGGTGAAATTGACCAGGGAGGATTTTGAGCAGCTCCGTGAACAGGCCACCATCACCAATGCCATCAGAAACGCATGGAGCAGCCTGCAGCGATACGGCAAGCAGCTATGGGCCGAGGTTGACCGAAATGCCAGGGTGCAGAAAGCTGAGGAACGAGCGGCCCGAGCAGAGCAGCAGACCAGGGAGGATGCTCGCACTATCCAGAGGCTGACCCAGCGAGCCACCGCAGCTGAGGAACAGGTTCGGGAGCAGGAGCAGTTTATGAAGAGCCAGGGTATCTGGTCAAGATTCCTCCAGCTGATAGAAGAAAGACAGTGGCAGCGACAAGAACAAGTCCACCACCGCATCCGATAACGGAGGTGATATATATGGAAGAAGCTACACCCCAGGCCATTGAGGCAGCAAAACAGGAGCTTGCCATGCTGCAAGCCGAGATTGAGACCTTGAAGGCCAGACAGAGCATAGCAGCCTGCATCCGTGAGACCTTTGACCAGGCCAAGCCTGTCCAGGTCATAAAGAGGAAGGCCCGCCGCAAGGGCATTGGCAGCAAGGAGCCGCCCCAGGTGGAAGTCACCATCCTGGAGACCGATTACGAGCAGCTAACCAGGCAGGCCCAATCTGCTGCCTGGGTTGAGAAGAAGCTGAGCGAGCTGAAGCACCTGGGAGACCGTCTGTGGTACCAGATGAATCACGCAGCCATCTTGCAGGAGGCCATCCGCAGAGCCAAGGAGGCAGAGATGTGCTGCCGAGCCATGCAAAGGGAGCTTGAGCAGCTGAAGGCCCCTCCTGTCCAGAGCTACGAGCAGGACAGCGGAGCCGAGCGAGAGATTGATTACCCCCGCTTCGATGATTTTGATGACCGTGTGTTATAAACAAAAGGAAATCCCATGTCCTCCGACCAGGCACCCGCCCTGGTCGGTTCTTTCTTTAGGGTTGCAAACAGATACAGCCCGCCATAGATATCCTCCCCCACCGATACAGAGAAGTCAGCCATCTCATAGCCATCATACTGGGTCTCCAGGTAGTCAGCATCCCCGCCATGCTGGCACAGGGTA
>JAZQSR010000046.1:0-26640 GCA_045630225.1 Treponema sp.
CTTCCTAAGACCGCTTGGCCTCCGACTTCTCGAATGTTTTGAACACCAGTTAAAACGGCATTTAAGGTGATAAAATTACTTTTTGTGTGGTTTGCAATAACCCGTGCCAGCGTGGTTTTTCCTGTGCCAGGAGGAACGTAAAAAATCACGGAGGTAAGCTGGTCTGCGCCAATGGCTCGCCGAAGTAGTCGCCCCTTGCCTACAATATGTTCCTGCCCGATGTATTCATCTAAGGTGCGGGGACGCATACGGGCGGCAAGAGGCTCCTTTGTTGGTTGCCGATGTTCAAACAAGTCCATGCCAACAATTTGTGAAGGTTATTCTCGGTTCCAGTTGTTTCGGCGGTTGTAGTAGTAGCCCCACAAACCATTTATCTTTGCATAAGTAGAACTTTTTTGGATAGTGCTAGTATACAGGGCCGCATCCTCGGCATTTGTTCCTGTTGCAAGAACAGCAAATGCTTCATAAGCATTGATAGTTGATTGCCAGTTTCCGGGAGGATTTTGTTTTTCGCCTGTTAGCTTTCCTGTGTTATCCAATGGTAATTTCTTTACTCCCTTTTTGGTGCCTGCGTAGATTGCCTTATCTACAGCAGAATAGGTGAGGGCATAGATGGTGTCTAAATCGGCAACAGAACCAAGGCTGTTTGAACCAGTTACCGTACCATTATTGGCAACATAGGTTCCCTTGTCGGTTTTTACTAGTACATATGAGGTTACATCAGTTGTTGGCACTATGGAAGAACCTGTTAAGGTGAAATAGCTTTTGTCTTTAGAATCTTTTGCAGTTCCATAGATATAGGCTGCATCACGTCCATTTGTAAAAATTGTTTCGATGGAAGCAAGTGTTCCTGAAATATCTATTTTATTCCAAGTAGTTCCATCTGTAGAAGTATACAATACTTTGTCACGATTCAACGCATACAGGTTGCTGGAGTCTGCTGCCAGTTTGATGATGGTGTCTTGGGGGCTGGCTATTTTGCTCCAACCACGGATAGCTTCTACATCTTTTGAATAAATATATCCGTCGCTGGCATATAGCTTATTATCAAATTGTACTATGGAATTGACGCTTCCCACAATGACCGCATCTTCCAACTCTATTTCTTGCTCAATTTGTTCAAAAATGGTGGGCCCATTTTTACAGGCAACCAATAGAAGTATCATGAGTAAAACAGGAATACTGTGTTTGATTTTCATTTATGTTCTCCTTTTTAGAAATGGTATCTGGCAGTAATTCCAACATCCATAATTACTCCGAAATAGGAGGAGTCTTTTGTCCACTGGGGCATCATGTTCCAGCCTATATTTGCACCAAAGGACCACTCAGGGGAGTGGCGATAAAAGACTCCAATTTCAGGCTTGATAATAAGACCAAAATATGATTCTCCAATGTAATTTTCAAAGGCTCCACCGATTCCCAAAGTGATGGGGAATTCAAACTTATGGAAGGTAAATTGGTACATTGCCTTTACCATCAAAGGAATACAGGTAAAGATATTTTTTCCTAGGGTAGTCATATAGGCAAAGCTTGCATCTCCACCGATGGCAAAGTGGCTATTTAAAAACCGCATATATCCCAAGGTTCCAGAACCTCCAACTTTTAGTTGTTGCGTTGTAGGGTGAAGTGGAATATCTACCATAAGTCCAATCTTAATGAACTGGTCTCCCTTTTGGTTCATCTTATAGACGAAGTGTTCATCTTCGATATATACATCACTGGAAGAAGTTGATTCATTTTCTTGTGGATTTTCTGTCTCTTCGTCTGGCAATGCTTCTTCCTCTACTGGTGGAGGCTCATCTGCTATCTCTTGTTGTTGAATTTCCTCTTGTGGAGTTATAGTATTTTCTTCTGCCTCTTGGGCAAAGCCAATTCCTAAGCTAACAAGCAATAGGAGGATTAGGATGGAAAGACGCTTCATAAAACCTCGCCTAGAAAAAAAAATGATAATCCGATATAGTCTGACTATACTGTATTTTAGTATTTAGGGGAAGTATTCCGAAAAATACGCTGGATTATGTCCAACAAACAACGAAAAAATATCTTTGTTACACAGCTTTTGGAGGATAGGTGAATGTCTGCTGAAATTATTGATGGATTTTCTATTGCACAACAGGTTCGCAAGCAGGCTGCAGATGAGGCTGCTGAATTGACTGGGAAGGGAACAACTCCCTGCTTGGCTGTGGTATTGGTGGGGGAAAATCCTGCCAGTGTGTCCTACGTTACCGCCAAGGAAAAGGCTCTGGAGGAAGCAGGCATGAAGGGAAAGGATATCCGACTGCCACAGGACACCACAGAATTTGATTTGCTGCAGCTGATTCAGGAGCTGAATGAAGATAACTCAGTCCACGGAATTCTAGTGCAGCTTCCCTTGCCTAAGCATATTGATGAGGACAAGGTGATTATGGCCATTAAGCCTGAGAAGGACGTTGACGGTTTTCATCCAGTAAACGTGGGAAACATGATGATTGGTCGTAAATCCTACTTGCCCTGTACTCCCCACGGTGTACTGGTGTTGCTAAAGACCATGGGAATTACCACCGCTGGAAAACATGCTGTAATTGTGGGACGTTCAAATATCGTTGGAAAGCCCCTTTCTGTACTGTTGACCCGCAAGGAATATAATGCCACCGTAACGGTTTGCCATACTGGTACCAAGGATTTGGCCTCATTTACCCGTCAGGCAGATATTTTGATTGCTGCAGCTGGTTCTCCCGCCATGATCAAGGCTGATATGGAGAAAGAAGGTGCTGTGGTGATTGACGTTGGTGTGAACCGCATTCCAGACGCCACCAAAAAAAGCGGATTTCGTCTGTGTGGTGATGTGGATTTTGATGCAGTGAAGGAGATTGCTTCATATATTACGCCTGTTCCTCGTGGTGTAGGCCCCATGACTATTGCCATGCTGATGATGAATACTGTGGAAGCGGCCAAAGCAGCAATGGAAGAAAACGCCTGATGATTGACATTCAAAGTCAGCGGGACACTCGTGATGTACCATTGCAAAAGGTGGGAATAAAGGGCTTGGAGTATCCTGTGCAGGTGCTGGACAAGGCAAATAAAACCCAGGGAACCAGCGGGGTGGTGGATTTGTTTGTGAATCTGCCCCAGCATTTCAAGGGCACCCACATGAGCCGCTTTATCGAGATTTTTCACAAATATCATACCGACCTTTCTATGAAGCAGTTTTTAGCTTTGCTTCAGGAGATTCGGGAACGGCTAGAGGCGGAGCGAGCTTTTGGCACCATTAGCTTTCCCTTCTTTATGGAAAAAAAGGCTCCCGTTTCTGGTCAGCCTGGAATGATGGCCTACCGTTGTACCTACGAAGGTACTGTTTCTGCCCAAGGAGAAAATCACTTTTTTGTGTCGGTGGAAGTGCCTGTTACCACCTTGTGTCCCTGTTCCAAGGCTATTAGTCAATATGGAGCCCACAATCAGCGGGGAAAGGTGGTGGTAAAGCTAGAAAGCAAGGGCTTTTTCTGGATTGAAGATGTGATTGCCGTGGTGGAAGAAGCTGCTTCTTCTGGCTTGTATTCCGTGCTGAAGCGTGCCGACGAAAAGTTTGTTACGGAACGTGCCTACGAAAATCCTCGCTTTGTGGAGGATGTGGTGCGAGAAGTGTACCTTGGACTGCAAAATTTTCGTGGAGGTGATGGCACTCTGGATGAGGGGGGCGTTCAAGATGAGGGCTGTTGTTTCCGCTGGTTCAGTGTGGAGGCAGAAAACTTTGAGAGCATTCACAATCACAATGCCTATGCCTATGCGGAGTTTCAGGAGTAGATTGAACTTTGTAGGTGACAGATGATGATTTACCTGTTTTGAAGTAGTTGATGAATAGTTTCCTCTGGTAGACAAGTATACTTTGCAATCATCTCAGCAGAAAAACCATCTTGCAGCAAATTCCGAGCCGTCTCCAACTTATTCTGGTAGGCTCCACGTTCTAGCCCGATGGAAATGCCTTCCGCATAGGCTTCTTCCTGTTTTACTGCCATAGCTGTATCAAAGTCGTATTCTGCTGTTAGGATACTCAAAGTCTCGCCTCCTTTTCGTTCCAAGTAATCTCTTAAGATATTGTGACGCACAGCCTCTCGAATAGCTCTTGTGAGGGGCTGTGCTTGTCCATCTGATTTTGCCTTGTCTATGAGCTTGAGAAACTGCACGTATTGCTCCAAGTCAGGACAATTCTGTACTATTTGACTCGGCTCTTCACCCTTAATTTTACACACTTTCACTTTCAGTTCAAGGGTGAGTTCTGTAGGGGAAGGACAACCCTCTACTCGGAAGCGGGGTTTTCCTTCCCCTAAAACCCCATCCTTTCCCAGCACCGCTTGGGGACTTCCTGCCCCCAAGACCCCCGGAAGTGGAGTTTTATCACTTATTTTTTTGCTACAGAAGGCATCTGACAGGTACAGGTAGCTTTCTGGGGGTAGGTCTTGGTTGCCAGTGTAAAAGACGAAGAATTCTGGCTTAGCCAAGGGAATGAGTTTATCAGAGAACTTGGCTTTAGAATCCACCATGTTGCCGTAGATTCGGCTGATGTACTCTAGCAATCGAAGGGGCATATTAGGATTGATGGTGGACTGATGTTCAATCATGAGAATAAATTGGTCATTTACCATGATTGCAATGTCGTTGTAGTAGTCCATATACAAGACTTGCTCCAAGTTAACTCTCTCAAGGCTGGTGGTTTCCACTTGTAGGTTGGTGCCGTGGAGGGCGTTATACAAAGATAAAAAATGTTGCTTCCAGTCTCTGTCCTTTGAAAAATAATCTACAAAGAGGGAATCCCTGTGTTTGCGGTTTTCGGTGGTGGTTTGGTTTTCCCTTCAGTCTCCGTGAAAAAGTGTTCATATATATTATAGGCTTGGAGGTGAAAAAAACTGCGTTTTTGCGGGAGAGAGCTTTATTTTTTTAGTTTTCCGAGATGTGGCCTTTTTGTAAGGGCTGGGGAGGCTCGTACCTTGTGTAAGAAAGGAGGATAAATTACATCAAATAATGGTGAATAAATTCACTAAAAAACGGTGATTCTTTACTCTATACAAGGTTTAAATTTTTTCATAGAATCGCCACAAATTATTTTTTGTGGGCTTTGTGTCAGAAAAAGCCTACTGCTGACTCAAAATAGCCTGCTTCTGACAAAGAAAAGTCGGCTGAGAAGTTCTAAAATTATTGTGGAATGTTCCAGCAAAAGCTGGATACAGATATTTTTTAAGGAGGATTTACAATGAAATCCATGAAAAAATTGGTGCTCGCAAGCCTTGCCTTGCTGGTAGTTATGATGGTGATTCTGCCATTGGTGGGCTGTGATACCAATGCAGGATCTAGCAGCACTCTAAATACTGATGTCACTAGCGGAAGTATTGGTGGTAGTAGTGGTACTGGTGATAATGGTAATGGTAGTGATAATACTGGAAATAATGGTGATAATGGTAGTGATAATACTGGTGATAATGGCGGAAATACTGGTGCTATAGGTGGCAACACTGGCGCTACTGGTAACACAGATGGAGAAAACATAGTATTTAAAACTATTCTTGGTTATTCTCCACTTACTTTTACCTTTAATACAAAAGAGGGTACTGTTGAGGTAGACGATCCTGTTGACGGAAAAAAATATGGTACGTATACAGGTAATCTAGAACAAGATGGTATCATCACTATGACTGTAAATGACAGAAGTGGACAATCAACAGACATCACTGGCGGTGATAGTGGCAACACTAGCGGTACAGAAGGAGATTCCTCTGACATTGGAACCACAGGAGGAAGTATAAAATTTGAAAATGGTGATTTTTACATTCAGTTTGATACTGAAAATGGAGCTGTTAGTGGATATCATCCCCTTAAAGGATACGTATCTGGTATTTTTACAGGTGATTTAAACCAAGATAGTTTCATTTCTATAACTATTTTTGATTATAACAACGACGAGCCTGCCACCCTCAGTTGCCCACTTGGAGAGTCAGGCAAAAAATTGACTTTTCCAGTACCTTATCTAGGTGATACAGTTTTGACCAGATCAGGTAATAGCGAAAATGGCAGTACTGGCGATGATAGTAGCAATACAAGGATTACAGGAATCATTAGTGAATCTGGTAAAAAAATGACTGCTAAGGAGACAGGATCGAATGCAATTGTTTTGAGAAGAAATGATGTCTCTGTTACCTTGCAGGATTCCGATGGTGATGGCTATTACGAGATAAGCACTGTTGCAGAGCTGTACGCTTTTGCAGCAAAAGTCAATGCAGGTGAGACTGCAATCAACGGTGAGTTGACTGCCAACATTGTAGTTGAAGAGAATGTGTTGAAGCACATTGAAGTTGAAGAGAATGTACAGTGGTATATAGCCTCTCGCGACTGGATTCCTATAGGAAACGCTGACAGTCCATATACGGGTACCTTTAACGGTGCTGACTATACCATTAGTGGCTTGTATTTTAATGATAGTATAGACTACGCAGGCTTGTTTGGGTATCTTGGAGAAGAAGGAATGATACAAAACCTTGGTGTTCTGGACTCCAACTTCTATTTTTATGGTAATTCTGGTAGAGCGTATGGAGGCGGCATTGTGGGATATAACTCTGGTAGTGTTATCAATTGCTACAATAAGGGAAATATTCGTGCGAGCTCAAATAACGTAGGTGGCATTGTGGGATATAACTGGGGTAGTGTTATCAATTGCTACAATGAGGGTGATATTGATGTGAGCTCAAAGACCAACTGCTTTGTAGGTGGCATTGTGGGAGACAACTTTGAACTTGTCATAAATTGTTACAACACGGGGGCTATTAGTAGCGATGCAACCTCTGGTATTAACAATACAGGCGGCATTGCGGGAGGGAACCATAACCTTGTCATAAATTGCTACAACACGGGGACTATTAGTGGCGATGCATACTCTAGTGTTAGAATAGGCGGTATTGTGGGAGATAATAAGTATGGTAGGGTCTTCAGTTGTTACAACACTGGAAAAGCTGATGTGCACAACGTGGCAATTGACGGTGACGTCACTAATTGCTACTATCTGAGTAGCTTAGGTTCGGGTTATAATGGTGATGGTGAAGCCAAGGAAGAAAATGTCTTTGCCAGTAAAGAGATGTCAGATCTCCTGAATACTTGGAGTAAAGATATTCCAACTCTCCTGAATGCGAATGGTATAGAGATTCCAGAACACCTGAGTATTAGTCAAGGAGATACATATTGGGAATACATCAACGGAAACCCCGCACCAACCTTGAAAGCATTTAACAAGAGCTAATCCTACTTAAAACTATAATCCCATCAAGGAACACTTTGCACAGAGCAAGTTCCTTGGTGGGAGTTTTTTCATCCAGTCCCCCTAGTTAGCCTGCAGGGCAAAAGGGGGGAGCTATAGGTGAAAACTAAGATTATTCACTGAGAGTTAGCACTACATCTAGCGGGAGCTCAGTACAACGAGCAACCACTTGAGGGGCGAGTCCTTCTGAGAGGAGATTTTTTGCTGTCTCCAGTTTATTCTGGTAGGCTCCACGTTCTCGGCCTTGTTCCAAGCCACGTTCCAGCCCGATGGAAATACCTTCTTCCCGACCAGTGGTTATACCTTTTTCAAAACCTTCCTCGTAACCATCATATCGTGCATCTGCCATTTTTACCGCCCAAGTCATGTAGTGCCTCCTTACCAGTGAGCCGTCTTTTAGCTTGAGTTTAGGCTCTTCATCACAAGTGAACCGAAAGGTGTAGCGGGGAAGTTTTTTATTAAAAGGATCAAAGGTAGGGAGCGACCAGCCATCAGGCTGGGAAAATCGCGATATATTGAGCGATTTTAGCGAGTCTCACCTTTGCCCCCGCAAAGGGGCGTAGCAGATAAAAATGAGAATATTGTCTGGCAGATTGCGATACTTTGCTCCAGTAGGGGTGGTGCTGCCGCAGACCGCCCACACAAGACTGTGTATTGCAATATGGAGCGGTAAAATCTATAAAATTAACTTGTCTCTAGTAAAATATCATGATAAAATTATGTTTGATTAGTTAAATATCATAATATTTTATTGAGGCGGTGTGAATTATGTATATCGAAAGAGCCTTAGATTTAGAGAAAGTTTTATCTAAACGATCTTTATTTTTATTTGGCCCACGAAAAACAGGAAAATCTACCTATATCAAGAATCAGTTAAAAAAATTAGAGATTGCACTTGCTTGGACCTTGCTGGATGGGCGATTAAGATTACGAGTTTTGGCAGATCCAGGTTTTTTACGCCAGGAAATTGAAGCTCGCAATTTACGAGATTGTCTTGTAGTTATTGATGAAATACAAAAATGTCCAAATTTATTGGATGAAGTTCACTTTTTAATTGAAGAGAGAAATATCAGATTTTTATTGACTGGTTCCAGTGCCAGAAAATTGCGACAGTCTGGGGTAAATCTTTTGGGAGGAAGAGCCAGTCAACGGCACATGCATCCATTTAATTTTGCAGAAGTTGGTAATCATGAAAATTATAACCTTCCATTTATTTTTGAACATGGCTTATTACCTTCACTTTTTTTGTCAGACGATATTGAAGAGGATTTAGCTGCCTATGTAGATACCTATCTTACCGAAGAAATTGCTGCAGAAGGTGTTGCTCGAAATATTCCTGCTTTTGCACGTTTTTTAAGGGTTGCAGCTCATACTAATTCTCAGTTATTAAATTTTACCAATATAGCAAATGATAGTCAGGTTCCTCTACAAACGGTGCGACAATGGTACCAAATTTTAGAGGATACCTTATTAGGGTATCAGGTTGAGCCTTTTGTGGGTTCTCGTAAGCGGAAGGCTATTGTTACTCCAAAGTTTTATTTTTTTGATATAGCTGTAGCCCGAGGTTTACGAAATTTACCGGTTCCGTGTGAAGGAACCGTGGAATATGGAGAGTACTTTGAGCAGCTCGTGTGTATGGAACTGAAAAGCTGGATTGAAATTTCTAGGCGATACAAAAAACTTACTTTCTGGCGGTCTACCTCTAATCAGGAGGTGGATTTTTGCCTAGATGAAGAACTTGCCATCGAGGTAAAATCCAGTAGAAATATCGGTGATAAGCATTTAAAGGGCTTAAAAGCCTTGCGAGAAGAGAATATCTTTAAACGATACATTGTCGTGTGTCAGGAGGAACATCCTCGTCTAGTGGATGGAATTGAAATTCTTCCTTGGAAGTTCTTTTTTCACCAGTTATGGACTAGTGCAAAGGGATAAATCCCTTGTTTTAATCCTTCGGTCATGGTATCTTCAATTATATATTAAATAAGGAGTAAAGCTCGTGGACAAGAAAAATACTGCTATTTTGTGGGACATTGAAAATGTTACACCTCCTTCAGGAACAAATTATATTCAGTCAATTATAGATAAGATTTCAGAAACAGGAAGCATTTCCTATGCCATGGCCTTTGGAGACTGGAATAAGGGGAACATCAGAAATATTGCTGCGGAATTAGCGGCAAATAGCTTTGAGCTGATTCATATTCCCGCTTCTCGCAAGGATAGCTCCGATATGTCCATGGTGGCTCATGGGGTGGAGCTGATTTTTCAGTATCCCCACATTGGCCGCTATGTGCTGATTACTGGTGACGCGGATTTCCGTCCCCTGCTGCTTTCCCTTCGCAAGTACGGCAAGGACACCCTCATTGTCTGTGACGTTAAGCGAAACGCCTCCGAGGATTTGCTGAAGATGGCCGACGAGTATCTTGATTATCGTGAGATTATTTCTGACGATGATGATTCTGATGATGAAAAGGATGACGAGAAGGAAGGCAAAGGAGGCAAGGGGAAATCTGAACAGGAGTTAACCAAGCAGCAGGCCTTTGAGCTTTTGCAGGAAGCAGTAAATATGATGGTGACGGAAAAAGGTGGAAAGCCTGCTCCTATTAGTGCGGTAAAAATCCGCATGAAGCTGCTGAACGCCACCTTTGACGAGCGTAAGCTTGGATTCCGTAGCTGGAAGTCCTTTGTGAGCAATGCAGTTAAGCAAAGCCACGTACGGTATGCAGGTATTGATGAAGCCAACTTAATGCTGGACGGTGAGGCTGCTGCCAAGCTGATTCCAGAAGCCTTTGCTGCCTTGCTAAAGGTGTTGCCTGCTCCTGGCCTCAACGAGGAAACTGGTTGGGTTCGCTTTGATGAGGTGGCCAAAAAGCTCCCGTATCGCAAGCTGGGCTATAATCAGTTTAAAAAGCTGGCCTTGGACGCAGAAAAGCGGGGCTTTGTGCTGGTACGCAATAGTGGCAGTAACTGGCAGATGAAAAAGAATCAGGGAGTAAGTTGTAAAACTTTATCTGAAAATTGACGTGACGTGTAATTTTTAGTATTTTTTACATAATACTTTTGGAGGAATTACTATGAAATACGTATATGCAAGTCGCCACGGACACACTGAAAAGCTGGTTCAGGCTTTGGGCTTGGATGCTGTAAAGTTGGCAGAGGGAACCCCTGCTATGAGCGAGGATTTTATCATCTTTACATACACTGATGGAAAGGGGATTGTTCCCAAGATTGTAGAAGATTACCTTAAAACTTGTGGCGATAAGTTGAAAGGTGTTGTGGCCACTGGAAACATGGAACGCCATGCAGATACCTTCTGTTGGGCTGGTGACATTATTGCCAAGGACTACAATGTTCCTTGTTTAGGAAAGCTTGAAGGAGAGGGAACTGCCGAAGACCATGCTGCATTAAAGCAGGCTCTCGGTTTGTAATTTCCCTTGAGCATGAAAAAAAGGCTGTCCACAAGCTTGGACAGCCTTTTTTTTGCGTTTTGATTTGATTAGAATCCGTAGAACTGAGCCAGTGTAGAAACTTCTTCACGGCCAGTAAGTACAGCGTTAGCAGCAAATTCTGGGTCAGCATATCCAAGGGCTACACCAACGATAAACTTCTTGTCATCGCCAAGTCCCAAGTGCTTTCTCAGAGCCTTTTCGTACATAACAGCCTGGTAAGCAACACAGGTTCCCAGTCCATGCTCCATGGCAGCAACTGTAATCAACTGTGTAACAGCACCTACGTCAAAGCGGGTGATGCCATTGTCCATGTTTGCATCAACATACAGGATGATTGCTACAGGTGCATCAAAGAAGCGGAAACCACGCTCCATCCACCAGTCTCTCTTTTCCTTGTCTTCACGGCCAATTTCCATGGCAGAAAAGAGCTTCTTTGCTACATCAATCTGGCGAGTGCGGTATACACCTTCGTATACAGTGTCGGGTACATCAAAGCCGTCACCGTTTCTCAGCTGAGCAACGTTTTCTTCTCCAATCTTCTTGAGAACATCTCCAGTAATAACGGCATACTGCCAAGGCTGTGTGTTCTTGCTGGAAACAGCGTATCCTGCAGTCTTAAGGATGTCTTCTACAATCTCCTTAGAAACACTCTGGTTAGTAAATCCTCTGATTGAATGCCGATTGATAATAGCATCTTTTAATTCCATGATTCTTCCTCCTAAAAATACAGATTCCATGAATATAAAGCGTATCATCCATGAAACCTCAAGTAACATTGAACACTATACTATGTAGTTAATTTTGGAACAAGACCTTTTTCTTTTTGGCAGCCAGAATCAGTTCTGGATGGTATTCAAAGTGCATGTTGTCCCAAATGCCCCACTTGCCTCCCCAGATAAAGCCTTCATCCTCGAAAATATCGATGACGCTTTGAGGTGGCATCCATCGGTCTGCCAAAGGGGTGAGCATCCAATCAGGATTTACGTCCTTGGTCCAGCTCCAGTAAATAGCCTTACCTTTGAGGTTTTTTGGAAGAATATCCACTGCAATGCCTAAGCTATGAAAGGATTTTCTGTTGGTGCCGGCAATGAGTCGCCAATAGTAAGCGTCCAGCTGGTTAATCTCTGCAATAAAGGGCTTGATGGTGGGGTCTGTGGTGGCAGCTTCATTGATTCGCTGTTCCACTCGCTGTAATGGTGCTTTGAGTCGTTGATGAACACGGAGGGGTTTACCCAAGAAGGTAACACGTTGAATGTGTTTTTCCAAGCTTTCTTTTGTGTGGCTTTGATAGAGGGTATCAAAAAAGAACATGGGAGTGCCAGCACCATTCTTGCGGTTTTCTGTTGAGCCAAAATTTTTCATACGGTCAATTTGTTCTTGGGTAAAATCAGCTGGATCCTCCAAGGGCTGGCCGTAGTTGTAATTGTAGAGCAAGGTCCAGTACTTGGCCTTGTTTGCCAGTTCTGCTTCTGGCAACATACTGCCGTTACTCCAATAGAGGAATTCTGTACGTTTTGTGTCACCCTCTGGAATTAGTAATTCTATTTTCCAGTCTGCCTTGTCTCTGTCGTATATGGCGTTAAAAGTAACATCTGGATATGCTTGGCGAAAAATTGCTAAACCATCAGGTTCTCTGGGTGGCTTTCCCTGTGGCATTTCAGTTATCTGTGCAAAACAAAGCCCCGCCAAGGCGAGGCTTAGTGTGAGTAAAAAAAGTTGTTTCATTCCTTCCCCTTAATTAAGTTACATTACACTTTGAATTTCGGTGAAAGGAACTTACTGCTTTACTTCAAGTAGGGAATCAGTACAGCTTGGGTTCCTGCTGAACCGGGAGCCACCTGATACTTCTGGAAGTAAATGGTGAGTCCTTTTTCTGATACGGTAAAAACCTGATAGTTTTCTGCTACAGGCTCTGTTCCTGTTTGAATCATCTGCTGTAAGTTGCTGTCATTTTCTGCGGAAAGGGCTGCGGTTAGTTCTTGTCTACAGATTTTAGCCAAGGATGCCAGAGAGGGCTCCGTAAGAACTAATGGCAAAAAGCTTTCCAGAGGCATGATTTTCTGGGTAATTTTGTTCCAAGTAAAAGATGCCATTTGATCAAGGCCATTGGCACCTCCAGTAAATTGGTAGGCTGTCAGCAAAACGCTGGCACAGTCTTGGGTATTCAAAGGAACTTTCCATTGGTTTTCAAAGGTAAAGGGCTGGCCATATTCCTTTGCAATTTGACTATTTAATTCTGCATCTGAAATAAATTCATCGTACCAGCTATTGATTTGGTTATTAATTAAGGCGTTAAGCTCTGGTTCCCCAGCAATTTCTGGAATGTCCATGTCTGCTTGGTAAATGTCGTTGCCAGGCAAGGAGCGGATTGAAGTTACTCCCGGAACAGTACTGTTCTGGGAAACACAAGCGGTGAAGGTTACCGCAACCAAAAGTGGAATAATAAACAGGTTGAATCTTTTCATAAAATAAATATAAAAAAAAATGAAGGTAAAAACTAGGGGCAGGAGGATGTGAAAAGGAAATAGTTACCAGGGCAGTTTCAAAGTGGAAAACAAATAGTTTTCTACTGAGAAAAAATAGTTTCACAGTACAAAAACAATAGTTTCTCACTATGAAACAAAACGTTTCACAGTGCAAAACAAAAGATTTTTCACTATTCCAACGACATAGCCGGCCTTGTTCCCGGCGTGGGAGAAATTGCCGACGGAGTAAACGCCCTTATCAGCCTTGGCCGTGGAGATGTAGCTGGATCAACCCTTTCCCTGAGATTTTTTTTTCGTCCCCTCATCAGGCTCTAGCTGGATTCTCCTAGGAAGGTGGTGGCTATGGCTGCGGCTACGGCTTGGGTGATGTTCTCCTGCAGCTGGCTTCTCACGGTGGCATAGCATTGTGCCATCATTTGGGGAGGCACGTTGCTGGAGACGGCTGCCGATGGGTTGTGGCTTTGGGGAATGAGGAGCTCAAAGGGACTCACCTCCAAGGCCTTTGCCAGCCGGGTAAAGGTTTCCGGCGTGCCCCACCGCCTGCCGCTTTCTATGTCGCAGACATAGCTCACTGACAAATCTGCCTTTTCCGCCAGCTTCATCTGGCTCATTCCCCGTAGGCTCCGTAATTCCTTTATATTACAAGACAAGATTTTCTGTAGCTCCGCCGCTTCCATGATTGTATTTTATACGCAAATGGTTGAATTGACACTTTGCTATTTGCAGAATATAATGCCGCTATCTGCGTATGCCAATACGCAGATTTTATGAAGGAGGAAGAGAAAGATGATTTCTATGGAAGACTTGCTTAAATGGACGCAGGAAGATGTGAGTTCTTTCAAGGGTATGCGCAGGAGTGACGACCAGATTGTGGGCGATGAGATTTTCATCAGGGATCCCATTACGGGCGAGACCGTTCGGAGGAAGGTGACAGAGGCCCAGGCCATGGAGATGAACAGGGAATGTCTAGACTCAGAATGGCTCGAAGACTGGATTCTCAACCTTGACCTGGGACCGTATGGAGACAAGATCAGGCCGGTGCTGCTGAAGCTGCTGCGGGTCACCCAGGTGGTGGGAAATGTGATTCTCAACATCGGGCGGGTCATCCTTGGATGGGTTCTCAAACTGCTGGACTTTGCCCGAAAGACATTCCCCAATACGGTGACGGGTCTTGTAGTGGGCTTTGTGGTGGGGCTGGCACTCAGCACCATTCCTGTCGTGGGCTGGCTTTTGAGCGGTATCATCGTGCCTCTGACGACGGCAACCGGTGGCCTTCTGGGACTGGTGGCAGACACAAAGAAGCTCATCAGCAACGCTGGCTTTGAGGTAGACCTACGCCAGAGGTTCGCGGGCTTTACCAAGTCCTTTGCCATGGCATGAGCATCGGCGGGCGGCTGCCCGCCTTCAGTTACAGGAGGATTGCAATGCAGGAGAAAGAGGCCATCCTTGGAATGGATCTGAACTCAAGTATGATTGTGTTGGAGAAGGGCAGGATCAAGCTGTTCTTTGATGAAATTGGCTTTAAAGGCAACTGGTTGATTACCGCATTGGGTCCCACTGTGGGAGCTGGCCTTGCCGCCCTGGTGGTGGTGCTGGGGGTGAATGTCGCTACCGTATCGGTGGGAGGTATCCTTGGATTCTTTGGCGTCACCATGTTGTCAGGCCCTTTGTTGGCTCCCTTTATCATTGGGGCAGTTCTTGTTGTTGCCACGTCACTAAGAATTTCATGGACAAGCTCTGGCAACAAGAAATATAATGCCACGCCCCTGAGCATCTTGGGCCACACGATAGCCTGTAACTTCTTCCTTCCCGCCTGGACCTTTGTGAGGGAGCGGGGTCACACCCTGGACAAAACCCCGGAGGCTCTCCAGAAGAAGCTACGGAAGAAGATGGAGGACATGGGCTACACCCAGCAGTATCTGGACTTTTTCTGGCACCACGTGGAACAGGCGGATGGAGCAAAGCTGCGGAGCGCCGTGTCCCAGCTGGCCGAGGTCCGTGAAGCGTTGCAGAAAAAGCTACCGGGCACCGGAAAACTCTACAAGAAGGATTTTAAGGAGTCAACGCTCTACAAGAAGGCAGAGGAGCACTGCAATACAATGAACGGCCATTGTTCTCACCTAGGTCACAAAATGGAGAATGAGCGGGCGATAGAGAATCTGCTGAGGCTGCTGGACAAGACGAGATAGCTTGCCCCAATGCACGGGCGGGAAGGTTTTTCGGGCCACCGCCTGGCACGGGGATGAAGTTCTGGAAGTGGCTGGGAAGTCTGTTGATGGTATTGTAAGCAGGGGCAATAAAGTTGACACTGGAAGTAAAATATTAAAAAATGCAAAAAAACTGGATGGAAATTCTGAAGCAAATAAATTTGCAAAGGAAAAAGGATACAAAGATGCTCATGAGGGATTGGAACTTGATGATGCATACGCCTCGGATTCTAGTGGAGATTCCTTCTGGAGCAAATTTGCCGACGGTGTGCAGGCCGGTCTTGACATAGCCGGCCTTGTTCCCGGTGTGGGAGAAATTGCCGACGGAGTAAACGCCCTTATCAGCCTTGGCCGTGGAGATGTAGCTGGAGCAACCCTTTCTGCCGCCTCCATGCTCCCAATTGTGGGTGGCAAGGGCGGCAAGATTGCACGGGCTGCCATTAAGCACGGGGATGAAGTTCTGGAAGTGGCGAGTTGCTCTCCAGTTACTATAAAATTACCTTTAGCTAACTGTTGACGATTGTTTGTTTTATGTGTATTTTATTTTTATACTTATTGTGAAAAGGAGTGCGTATGTCACTGGAAGATAAAGTAAAAGAAACACTGGATACCATTCGTCCTCAGTTGCAGGCTGACGGTGGTGATTTGGAATATGTTAAGATGGAAGAAGGCAAGGTGTACGTTAAGTTGACTGGTGCCTGTGGAAGTTGCCCCATGGCCACTATGACTCTTAAGCAGGGAGTTGAGCGTCGCTTAAAGGATACAATTCCTGAGGTAACAGAGGTTATTCAGGCCTTCTAATGCAAGCCCTGTGAAGGGGCGATGAAAACAATTTTTAGGAGTTGAAATGACAATTGCAAAAGATAAGATGGTATCCATCGAGTATACCCTTAAAAATGCTGCTGGTGAGATTTTAGATTCTTCCGAGGATGCAGGTCCACTGGACTATCTCCATGGTCGTGGTGATTTGATTGCTGGATTGGAGTCTGCACTGGAAGGCAAGTCCGCTGGTGATGCCTTTGCTGTGGAAATTGAGCCTGCTGATGCTTACGGAGAAAAGAGTCCTGAGATGATTTTTGATGTTCCCAAGTCTCAGTTTGACGGTGCCGACATTGAAGTTGGTATGCAGTTTGAAGCCTCTTCTCCTGCAGGAAGCCACATTGTAACCGTTGTGGAGATTACCGACGAGAGCGTAAAGGTTGATGCTAACCATCCTTTGGCTGGAGAAAAGCTTTTCTTTGACATCAAGGTTGTGGAAGTACGTGACGCTACTGCAGAGGAACTAGCTGATGATGGCTGTGGTTGCGGATGCGGTTGTGGCCATGATGATGATGACTACGACGATCACGATGGATGCGGCGGTGGTTGCGGCAGCTGTGGATGTGGTTGCCACTAATTGATTCAATCTAAATGAAAAAGAGCCGGGGCTTGATTTCCGGCTCTTTTTTTTATGCTTCGTTAATTCCAACGACAGTCTTGGCTAAATAATGCTTGTTGAATGAGTTTGGCATTTTCTTCTGGGGTTTCGCCAGTGAGACTACAGCTTATTTGTGCAAGAGTTCGGTACAAGGCTGTTCGCTGTTTGTAAAACCCGCTGAAAATTTCTGCCACCTCTTCTGTGGTGCTGGGATTTTCCTTTTGAATGTAGGCGGGAAGGTTTTTCATCACTCCATCTTCCCATTCAATTTCTTTGATAATCCTATCGGCAGCAACTGCTTCTGGTACTTCCAGAAAGATAAAGAATCCCAGGGATTCCAGGGCTTTGAGGGCTTCTTTGTTGTTGCAAATGCCCCCTCCTGTAGCTATAACATATTCTTTTTCTCCCAAGGCAGAAAGATAGCGGACAAGGTAATTGCAGGCCTTTGCTTCTGCTTCCATAAAAGCTTGGGGGCCTTGTTCCTGATAAATCTGCCGTGGAGACAAGCCAGTCATTTCAGTGATTACATCATCAGTATCAAAAAAGGGGCAGTGAAATTGCTTGCTCAAAAGGTTGCCCAGCGTTGATTTGCCGCAATGCTTAATGCCCAAAAGAATAATTCCTTGATTCATACTGTGATTATATCCTGTGTGGGGATAGCTTGCAACAAAAAATGTTTTTACAGTATGGTATAGGCATGTCTGTGTATGTAATGATGGGCTTGAGCTTTTTGCCCCTGCTTTGTATTTTTGTGATTTTCCGCTTTACTGTTTCTGGATTTAAAGTTCGATATGGATTACTGGCAATCTTATTGGGGTTGCTTTCTTTGATTCCCATTGTGATTCTTCAGAGCTTTGTGAGAAATCTGCCTGTTTTTACCAGCAATACCTTGTTGTCTGCACTGATTACAGCGTTGCTCTTTAATGGCCTCATTGAAGAATCCATGAAAATGGTTGTTCTTTTCTTGTTGCCTGCAAAGAAGATGAATTCTTCCACCTTTTTTACCTTGAGTCTAGTGGCAGGCTTAGCCCTTGGCTGCTTTGAGACGGTGATTTATCTTTTTTCTGGATATCTTGATATTGAAGTAAGAACAGCAACTGCGGTGGTTATGCATTGCTTGTGTACTGGACTTTCAGGTGTTTCTGTGTGGCTTTGGAAAAATCCTGTGGAAAAGAAAAAAACTGCTTGGGCTCCCTGGTTTTGGGCTGTGATTCTTCATGGAAGCTATAATTTCTTTGCAGGATTCAGTGGATTTTATCGGTGGTTTTCTCTTGCAACCATGATGCTAACTGCCTTGGAAAGCAGAATCTGGTATAAAAAAATAGGTGGGGTTGAGGGTGAGGAGAATGCTTCTGATTCTCCCCAGAATCCCTCTTAAAACAAGGTATTAGTGAGTCGTATTTTCTGTAGTCTGAGGTGTTGTAACCTTGGCTACAGGTGGCTTGATCATCAGAAATTTACGTACAGTAAAGAGGATAGCCACAGAGATGATGCACAACAAGCTTTCAAACATGGTGGATTCAATAACTACCAAGTGGCGAGCTAGTACAAAGAGCAGTACGTCAATAACAGAGCTCATGCTGTGTTGGCACAACATCTTGAGGAATTCTACACCAACGATAATATCCAAGGCTTCTTTAAGAAATTCTGAATATTGTACTGTAATAGCTGGATCAAAAACATGAGCAATAAAAAGTTTAATGAGGTGAATACCTTGCATTGCAATGATACAAATAACAATGATTGCAAGAATCAACTCTAAGGTAAAGGTTATAGTCTGCAAAAAATGCTGCACCTTATGACGGATGTGTTTTACATCGGTAAAATTCATTGTTTACTCCAAGTATTAAAATTTAACTAAAGTTTAACAGAGGAAAATTCTACTGTCAACAGAAGAATTCCTTTAAGGATGAAACTTGACCACAAAAAAAATGATGGTTATTTTAAAATTATGAGCACCATTCTGGATTACATTACTTGGCGCGGAGATTTGTCGCTAGATATTGTTCCCTTCAATGAAATTGACGCCCTCATTTTTTGTGAGTTTGCCTATCTTAAATTACAGGATATTGTTCCCAGTTCTTTTGATTCAACCAGCATCAGTCTAAGAGATGCGGCTGCACTTTTTTTTACAGCTCCAGACGTAGAAGCTCGTTCAGATATAGGGCTTCTTTTTGGTGATACGGTGGTGGAGTTGTTCAAATTGATGGCTGCCACGGAACGGTATGGTTCCTTGCAATTATGCGGCTTTGTGGAACATGTTGATATCGTTCATGAAAAACAATTTGCTGCTCTCACGGTGAAATTGGGGGATGGCACATTTTTTGTGGTGTTCCGTGGCACTGATGATTCCTTGGTGGGCTGGAAGGAAGATTTTAATATGTGTTTTATGACTCCAGTTCCTTCTCACCAAGAAGCCTTGGACTATCTTGTTCATGCTGCCTCTCGTTTGTCAGGAAAAATTCGGGTAGGAGGCCATTCTAAGGGCGGTAATCTTTCTGTTTTTTCTGCAACCTTTTGTGGAAAGAAACTGCAAAAACGAATTTGTACTGTCTATAATTTTGATGGACCGGGCTTTGAGCTCAATATTCAGGAAGCTCCTGAATTCCAGGGAATTAGCCACTGTGTACAGCGATTTGTTCCAGACCAGTCTGTTGTGGGGCTCCTTTTGGAGCAAGATGGTGATTATGTGGTGGTAAAAAGCAATGAAATTGGTCTCATGCAGCATAATCTTTTGTCTTGGCAGTTGAATGGCCCTCATTTTATGGAAGTGGAACGGCTAGCAGATAGCAGTGTTATCATTGACCGTAGTGTAAAAAGCTGGCTCCAAGAGCATTCAAGTGAACAACGGGAACAATTTGTAGAAGCCTTGTACACATTATTTACCAGTTCTCAGGCCACAACTTTTTCTGAGCTGGCTGAACAGTGGAAGAAAAATCCTGGAAAAGTTCTTTCCTGTTTGTTGTCGGTAGATTCACAAACAAGAAAAAATGTTATTCATGCCATGTATGAACTTTTTCGAGCAACCCATCAAGAAATTAAGCTTGATGTAAAAAACTGGTTACAAGAAAGAATCCAAGAGAGGATAGCTCCTCCTGCAGCTATCAGTGACGATTCCTGATCTTTACTTTTCCTGTACCAAGATTTATACTTTTTTTACATTTGGGAATTTTTTGGGAGGAATTGTGAAAAAAATCATAAGTCTCTGTGTTTTGTTATGTCTAGTTCTTGGTGTGATGTGGAGTCAGTCTGAGGAGCTTGGAACTGGTAATTTTGTGTTGGGAATAGATGGGGCATACTATCCAAAATCGGCTAAGGTTTCTGGTGGAAATCATTTTGCTCCTGTTACAGGGGCTTTTTCTGCCTTTGAATTGCGTGCCACAGGAACTTATAACTATGTTATTCCCGTTCCTTTTTCAGACCACGTGCTGGTGCGGGGCAACACCCTTACCTTGTCTCCTGGCTTGGAGTTTACTCCCATTAGCCTCGCTCCTCAGTTTACAGTAGCTTTTTCTCCCGTAGCCTTTTTGATTTTTTATGGTGGTGGAAAAATCGGTACTGGTTGGAATTTAGATTTTATGGGTGCAAAGGGGCTTGCAGTTTATAACGAAACTACACAAGTCTATGACAGTGTAACTCCCTTTGCCAGTTACATGCATCAATGGTATTTAGAAGGATTATTCCAATTTGACCTAGCTGCAGTCCTTCCAGGTGAGTGGAATCATGTGGTCACTCAAGCTCGATACAAGTTTTTGTACGAAGGTTTATGGAACGCTGGGGGACCCCAGGAATTTTGGCGATGGCAAGGCACTATAGAAAAGGCTACTGGGTGGCAGTATCTGTCCTCTGTAGTTGTGGGATACCAAATGCCTCTAGTGTTGGACATGGTGGCCCTTCAATTTGAGTTTGAAGGCTACTTTGACAAACATGATTTCCCTGATTGGGCTCAAGAGTGGAATCCTACCTTTATGAAGGTAGGCATTAGCCCTGTGTTAAGTTTTAAGTTTAACGAAAAGAATTCCCTGTTGGTACAATTCCGATTTAGGAGCCGTCGTTCCTTTACAGAAGAAGTGCTCCCTGACACCCATGATTTTTACTACACCTACGCTGGTAGAGAATGGTTCTTTGATCGAATTGGATTTAGCTACACTATGAAGCTGTAGTTTTGTTGTGGGGAATGGTTTGTATCAAAACAATTCCCCACATCTTTTACAGGTCTTTTATAAAAAAATGATCCATGGTTGTGTGGACTGTTCCGGGAAGGGCGTCAGGAATCAGTGTGTAGCCTAATTTTTTATACAAGATAATGGCTACCGGAAGATTATGGTGGGTTTCTAGATACAGCTGTTTGTAACCAGTCTTTTTTGCTTCCTGTTCCACTCGTTCCATGAGCATGTAGCTGTAGCCCTTTCCCTTGGCTTCATCAAATAAATAGAGCTTTTGTACCTCTGCCACATCTTGACTGTCATTGTATTCTGCAAATCCTGCTCCACCTAAAACTTCATCTGCCTGATTTACCAGTACAAAATATTTTCGCTGGGGATGGTTCAAATAAAACTGGCTCATTGCCTTGATGGATTCATCAAAATAAGCCGTTCCAGGGATATTTAGCTGGGCCGCCGCCAAGCTTTGTCTCACCAGTTGAAACAAGGCAGCATCATCTTTTTGTTGTATTTCTCGAATAAGCATAAGTCATTCTATCATAAAACAATGATATAGACAGGACCCTTTCTTAATGATACACTGGAAAACCAACAAGAGCGCTGTTATTTTCTGGGGAATTTGGGAGGGAACATGAACGGCAATTATTTTACAAAACAGGTAGATTCTTCTCGGCGGCCATTGAACAGTAAGCAACGAGCTGCCTTACTTTTTTCGCTTTTAGGACGAGACGGATTTGAAAGTCTCACGCCGTATTTAACGGACCAAGAGATTGTCAAGCTTCGTAAAGCCATGAAGTCCATAAAAGATCGTGTTGATGTGGAAGATGATGTGTCTGTGTTGGAGTCACTGCAAAAATACGGTGAGGCTATCAATGTGTGGCCTCAAAAAAGTGCTCCTAATCCAGGATATACCAAGGGCTATTTTGAAACCCATAGCCAGTATCAGGCACCTGAACCTGTAAGTGCTCCAGAGAAGGGCTTGGATAATATGGGCCTTAATGCCGCAGATATTGCCCGTGTGTTGAGCATGTGGCTCAGCGACGACAAGTAAAAAGATTTAGTAAAAGGAGCCTATAAGGCTCCTTTATTTTATTTCATTTGTTGCCACTGCTCCAGACTCAAATACAACAGGTGGACGACTCGTGGTTCACCTGTTTTTGTGCGGGCATTTTCATCAGAGTGATGGTATTGAAAGCCACATTTTTCTTGCACCCGCTTTGACTGGATGTTGCCGTGGTAATGACAGCACCATAATCCTTTGAGTTGCAGATTTTCAAAGCAGTGACGAATCAAAAGCTGGGCTGCCTCTGGAACCAATCCCTGGCCCCAGTATTCTTCTCCAATCCAGTAGCTGAGCTCTGCTTCTTTGTGGCCTAGAGGGGCAGTGTGGAAGTCACTTTCTGTCATTACCTCTATGTTGCCTACGGGCAGTCCTGTGGATTTTAGCACAATGGCATAGGTTTCTTTTCCACCAAAAATTGTGGGTAAAAGCTCTCGGCTATGTTCAAGGTTTTTGTGGGGCTCCCAGCCAGCTGCATTTCCCAAGGCAGGGTTTCCTGCGTGGCGGAAAAGCTCTGCTTCATCGCCAGCCTGCCAATTTCGCAATGTAATTCGTTCTGTTTCCATACTGTACCCTTGATTGTGAATAGTTTACTTTTTCCAGAAAGATGGCATGAAAAAAATCAAGATGGTGTAGAGTTCCAATCGGCCAGCAATCATCACAAAGGAAAACCACCACTTTGTAGCGGGAGAAAAGAATCCAAAGTTGTACATTGGGCCTACAGCTCCCAGTCCAGGGCCTACATTTCCTACCATTGCCATGGATGCGGTGATGGAAGATATGGTATCAATACTGTTGCAGGCCGCCACCAATGCCGTAATGGCAACAATAAAGCAATACAAAAAGAGAAAGCCTGCTACAGAAAATACCACATCTTTGCGGCCCACTCTTCCGTTGAGCTGCACGTTAAAGACCCCGTGGGGGTGGAGCATTTTTCGTACTTCGTTGGTAGTTTGCTTGGACAAAACTACCCAGCGAATAACTTTAACACCACCAGCTGTAGAGCCTGAACATCCTCCTATGAGCATGAGCAACAATAAAAAGATTTTTGCTCCAGCAGGCCATAGGTCAAAATTTACGGAAGAAAAGCCTGTGGTGCTGATAATCGATGTTGTCTGAAAGAGGGCTTCTCTAAAGCTATGACCAAAATTGTTGTATACATTGTAAATGAAAAAGGTTATTCCCAATGCTGTGGCAAAAACAATGAAAATAAAGGCTTTGAATTCACTGTTTTGGATAATTTCCTTGAACTTAAAGGTAACTGCGTAATAGTACATGCTAAAGTTTATAGATGCTAAAAACATAAAGACTGTACAAATCCATTCAATAGCAGGGGAGTTGTAATAGGCAATGCTGGAATTCTTTGTAGAAAATCCCCCAGTTCCCAGGGTAGAAAGGGTGTGAGCCAAGGCGTCGTACCAACCCATGCCAGCTAATTTGAGCAAAAGTGTTTGGATAATGGTAAAGGAAAAGTAAATTATCCACAGGATTTTTGCTGTGGTGGCGATTTTAGGGGTAACCTTGCCTTTTTCCACACCTGTAGTTTCGGCCTTAATCAGTTTGAATCCACCTACACCCAGCAAGGGCATAAGGGCTACGGTTAAGGCTACGATTCCCATGCCACCTAGCCAGTGCATTTGGCAACGCCACATGTTCAAGGCTTTTGGGAGAATTTCCACATCTGGAAGGTTTGTAGCCCCAGTGGTGGTAAATCCAGAAACGCTTTCAAAGAATGCATCGGTAAAGCTCGGTACCCAACCAGAAAAGTACAGGGGAAGGGATCCTAAAAGACTGGCAAAAAACCATGCTGCTGCCACCACAATAAAGGCATCTCGTGGGGTCATGGCAATTTTTTTTCGTTTACCCAACAACAACAGAATGATTGCCAAGGCAATACAAATTATTCCAGGAATAAAAAACGAAGGAATTATTTGATATTCCTGAAAATAGATTGCAACTCCAATAGGCAGGGCAAAGGTGATGGAAATAATTGCCAGAAGCAAAATATTTATTCTAAAAAAATTGAACAAGTTCATGTCTGGCTACTCTTCCGAGCCTCCAAAAAACTCAATGACCTTGGCTGTCTCTTCCATATCAGATATAAGAACAAGCTTGTCTCCACCGTTTAAGACGGTGTTACCTGCTGGGATAGAGTATTCTTCTTGGTCTTTACCTTGTATGAGGAGAACGAGGAAGGATCCTGGTTCAGCTATATCTTTCAGAGCCTTTCCGTTGAGATGAGAATCTTCTGGCATAACATATTCAATGATTTCCAAATCACCATCAGAAACAGTATGGACTCCAGTAATACTTTTTCCTCGCAGGTGACCAATAATAGCATCCACAACGGTATTCTTGATAGGAATAGCTACGTCAATTCCAATGTGACGAGCAATGTCTGCAAAGCTACTGCTGGGAACAAGACAGATGGTTTTGCCTACACCTAAGGATTTGAGATAGGCAGAAATCACCATATTCTTTTCGTGATTGTGGGTAGCACAAATCATCAAGTCATAGCTTGCAAGATTTTCTTCTTGAATAAAATCTTCATCGATGATATCTGTTTTGAACACATTAGTGGAAGGATATCGTTCTGAAGCTGCTTTTATTCGTTGTGCATCTTTGTCTATGATAATGAACTTTTGCTTTGACTTTTGGAATGAGTTAAAGAACTTGAGGGCCAGTGTAGATTTTCGTGGTGTTTCCATGGCATCTGCAATCAATGTTCCAATGTGGCCTGCACCCAGCAGTGCAATTTTATTTAACTCAATTACCTGAGAACCACATAATTCTAAAAATTGATTGATATGCTGTTTATGGGCGAGAATTCCAAGGTAATCCTCTGCTTGAATAATGGTGGAACCCATGGGCAAGGAGGCTTCAGTTTTGTTTTCTAAATACACTAACAAGAAGGGAACGTCGATAAAGGTTCGTAAATCTTGAACTTTTTGTCCATCAAGACGGCTTCCTTTTTCCACCTCCACTCGCATGATTTCATATTCGGAGTTTTCAAAGGACAAAACGTCTGTAACGGCTCCATGTTCAACTGCTCGGACAATTGCCATGGCTGCTTCTTTGTCAGGGTACACCATGTAGTCAATGCCGTACAGCGGACGCACTTCTTTTTCAGCTTTGAGTGCTTTGTACTTTTCTGTTTTCTTCGCCTTCACGTGGTACTCATAGTTGCGTACTCGTGCAATCTTCTTTACTTCTGGATAAAGTGCTTCCACAAGGGAGCAGGTAATGATATTGATTTCATCGGACTTGGTGAGCATAATTAAGGCATCAGCCTTGCTTATGCCCGCCTCCTCCAATGATTCCAAACTGTTGCCATCACCAGGGATAACCATGCAATCTAGTTTGTTTGATACGTGTCGAACAGTGTCTTCATCGTTATCGATGATAACAACATCGTGTTTTTCGGAAATAAGTTTTTTTGCAAGCTCGGTACCTGTAAGTCCGGCTCCTACAATAATAATCTTCATAATGAAGTTTTAATTACCCCTAGAAATTAAGCTTCTTGAGACAATTTTGATTTCTTCCCTGCTGTGGCATAGAGAACACCCGTTACACCACCACAAATAACACCGGCTGTAATGGCTTCTGCTGCAGCATTTGGTAACAAGAGTAAGATGAAAGCACCCAGTCCTGCGCCTTCCATTAAGGCTGTTACTTGAGAGCCTGCAAAGCCGTATAGAGCCAAGGCTACAAAAATCGTGTGACACAAGGTTGCCAATACTGAGGAAAGTGTTGCAGCCAAAGTTTTGGGGAGTTTTGCCTTTACCAATCCGATGAAGATAAATCCTGCAACTACACCCAAAAGGACACGGGGCAATACAGAAATCAGGGGATTAACAAAGAGGATATCTAAACCACCAGCACTTTGTGATGCTTGGTAGAGGCTCGTGAGACCAAAAATAAGGCCGATACAGGCTCCTGCAAGGGGGCCAGCAATTAATGCTCCCAAAATGGTAGGAATATGCAACAAGGTAATGGCTAGTCCCCAAGGAAGACGAATGTATCCAATAATAGGTAAAAGTCCAAACAATACGGTAAGAGCTCCTAAGGCTCCAATGATAGCCAGTTTTTTGTTTAAGTTGTGGTTTGTATTAACAGTACTCATACTGATTTACTATAGTTAATGGCAAGAGGTAAAGTCAAGGGGAAAAAAATAATTAGCTCAAATTTCGAGTTTTAGATAAGTGTACAAAAAAGGCGTAATCCATTAAAATTTTGTCACCATAAAAAAACAAAGGGAAAACGTGTGCCTCAAAGAAGGTTGTCAATTACCCAAGTTATTTCACTGAATCTTTTAAGAGTTACAATCCATAGTTAAGGATTTGAATGTATTTCATCGAATTGTAAAAGCCATGGATTTGATTCCAGATATGCCAAACTATGAAAACTTTCTGACTAGAATGTAGACTGAAGTCTTTTCCTAAAATCAAAACTCGAATTTAGGGCTAATTAGGATGAACCTTGTTTTTTGAATCAAAGTATATTAAGATCTTTCTCGTATTTTGAGTAATTTTTAGGAGTCGTTATGAGGAAAGTTACAATATTGGGATTTGCTTTGTGTTATTTT
>JAZQSR010000047.1:0-39264 GCA_045630225.1 Treponema sp.
TTTATTCAACCAGAAAAGGGGCATCGAAGGATTGTTAAAAGAAAAATTTATCGGAATGCTGTCCTACAATTTCATCAGTTCTGGTTATACTGCTATACTGAAAATGGCTCCTGGTTGTACAGATACCGTAGGTACAGCAAAAATAGTAGATTCTGCTTGGGAAATTGAGGTCTTAATCTGCTCTGAAAAATCTCTAATTAAGGTATCAACATACTTTTCATCCACAATTTTGTCGATGAGCTCTTGTGAAGGTGCCTGTTTGGCAGATGTGAGATGGTGAATCAAGCTATTGAGAACTTGAATCTTATTGATGTTGATTCCACTCTGGTTTGGTCTTGCTGCTACTCCAGAGATATGTTCCAGCTGCGAAAATACCACGAATCTTGGCTGAACAGGCAACTTTATCTTGCCATTAGCTCCGGCGGAAGAAGAGTACGAAAAAATATTGAAGTTATTGATATTGGATACCATATCGTCCCCCTAAATTCCTTATCGGATGAGAAAAAAATCAGTTTAGAAAAATCTAGGAATAAGGGGGATAATATTTTGTTTAATGGTACTGCTTTGACCAAGTAGTAAGCAGTTGATTGAGACTTGAGATGCTATTGAAATTATCTGCAGAGACAGCTTGGGTAAGCCAAGGTATAATCACCCTTGTTTTAATGCTCTCCCACCGTGGCAACAGGGCTGTTGGAGGGGTAATGTATTGGGCAGCAGGAAGATTATCCAGCAGTGTTTTGTAATACAGGGGGAAGGTTTGCTCTGTTACACTTTGGAGGGCAGAAAAACCTCCTGCGATACCAAATGAATTTACATTTAAATTCATGAGGGTAGAACGCTCCAAAAGTTGGTGTTGGCTTGTTTCTGTCATAAACCAAGAGAGAAATGCTTCTGCACCTTCTTTATTACGAGCTTTTTTGAAAATTCCCATAAAAATCATGTCATCTTTCACAGGGATTTTATTATCTTGATGAATCCAGCGGAATCCAATTTCCTGCAAGAGGTTTTGCGGTGTAGAAAAAAGTTCGTCACTGGGAAGATAGGCAAAAAGGCATGACCCTGCCAGAACGTGACGTGTTTCTGGGGTATACAAGTATTTGAAGGAAAAATCTTGTTCTTCTTGGACGGAATCGTTGGCGGTTTTCGTCCAGTGATGAAAATAATCCATGGTCAATTCCAGCTGTTCTTGACTCCAATCCAAGGTACCGTTTATGCCTCTAAAATTAACACCTCTGAGCTGGGCCACTGTGTAGAGAAATTCAGGACTCCAACTGGGAGCGAATCCCATGGCAGTGTGAATCTGTGACTTGTTCTTCTTGTTGAAGGCTGCTGCCATATCCCGGATTTGGTCGGGTGTTAATAGATGATTTTCCGTAACTAATTTGGTGTTTTTCGTAGCAAAAATCATTGCTGGCAAATTAAAACTTACTGGCAAAAGATATTGCTTATTCTGTACGTTTCCGTATGCTAAAAGTTGAGGATAAAAAACTTCGGGATTAATTCTTCGTTCTGTAAAGAGATAATTTAATGGACGAAATTGTTTGATGGTGGTATCATTTCTGAGCCAAGAACCAATGACAATATCGGGGGGCAATTCATCTTTAGCAGGAGGAAGAGCGATAACTGGATCTGCTTTATATATCACTATCACCTGGACTTCATCTTGGACAACGTTGAATAGCTCCACGTAGGAAGCAAATTCTTGACGATTTGTCCAAATGATAACAGGGTCTTGTGTAGTGTTGGAGCAAGAGAAAAAAAGAGTTAGGAGAAGAGCAAGGAGGACTCCTCTCCTAAGAAGCTGTTTAACGTTGAGCCAGTTCATCAGCTGTGGTATAAATTGCTTCATAAACCTGGTGAATCAGTTCCACATCGATACTGGAAAAGGCTATCCGAAGGGTCTTTTCGTCAATAGATACGGTTCCAATGCCTTTTTCATGCAATAAGTGCTGGCGTAGTTCTTCTGCGTTGACACCATTGCAATGGAGACTCATAAAATAGCCTGAATTGAAGGGCATGGGCTGAAGCACTGGATGCTCCCGCTTTGTTTCCAAGAAAGCACGAACCTTGTGGTAGCGTTCTTCCAACATATCACGATAGGCATTCTTTTCTGCCTCCAGTGAAGGCTCATTGAATGCACGCAACAGAATAGACTGAGGTGGTGTGGAACAGCAGGAAACAGAAGAGCGGATGTCTCCCATCAGCTTGGTAACTAGGGCATCATAGTGCTGGTCAGTAAGGCCCTTTCCTGCGAAGGTGATGAAGCCACAGCGGAATCCCCATACGAAATCTTCTTTTGTGGGACCGTCAATCTTTGCAGCAAAGACATTTTCGTGGATGTCTGCAAGGTAGGCGAACAGGGATTCCTGCTCGATGTTTTCTTCATAGTCCAAGCCAAAGTAGGCGTCATCACACCAAACCATAATCTTGCAGCCTTTTTCAGCCACTTCTTTAATTGCTTGGCAGATTTCTGCAGCTTCTTTCTGCGTGGGAGAATAGCCTGATGGGTTCTGGGGAAAATTCAATAACAGGCAGATTCGTCCATCTGCTGCATATTTTTCTAAGGCGGCACGTAAATTTGCTACACTAAAGCCATGGTCTAATCCCATTCCAGTAAACAAGTTAAACTGATGGTAGCTGGCTTGCCGACGTTGGGTCATGAGGGTGTAATTGTCCCAAGAGGGATCTCCGGCCAAAAGAACTTCGTCTGCGTCAAGGAAAAGGTCGCACAAGTAGGATAAACCAGCAGTGAGTCCAGGAACTACTACAGGTAAAGAAAAATTCTTTCCTTTGAGACTGGGATTTTTTTGCAGGAGCTTGTCCTTCCACAATTTGCGGAGTTCGGGATTTCCTGCAGTCGGTGCATAGGCTACTAACTCTTGGGGAGTCAGAGCAGGTGTCTGTTTTTGAATACAGGGAAGCACAACAGGTTTTCCCTCGTGGACTGTCATGCCAATGGTTGCATTTGCTACCTTTCCCAACTGCTTTGCTTCATTGCTCTGGGCAATGATTCCCTTGGGAAAATACATTCTACGGCCAAAATCCGACAACAACTGTCCTGGGGTGGTACCTTCCAGAACCTGGTTCAATTCTTGTGCTAAACAGTGTAACATGATAGAGTGTATTATCCTGAAAGCTGGTTTTTGTGTCAATGCTCACTTTTTAAAAGTTCTTCTGACCCTTGTTCTCTCATAGAAGGCTGGCTTTGGGAATCTAATTGAAAGAAAATATAAAGGAATTGTATATGGCTCAAGAAAATACCCAATCTCCTGAATTCCAAAAGGTTATGGGCTTGCTGAATGCCTGCAAGGAAGAAGTTTCCAAGCGTGTGGTAGGTCAAAAGGACGTGGTGGAAGGTATCCTCGTGTCTTTGTTGGTGGGGGGCCACGTATTGCTAGAAGGTGTGCCTGGATTGGCAAAAACACTTTTGATCAAGACTATCTCTGATATTTCAGGTTTAAGTTTTAAGCGAATTCAGTTTACTCCCGACCTCTTGCCTGCCGATGTGACGGGAACTCTGGTGTATCAGCAGGGAACAGGAAGCTTTTCCGTGCGGAAGGGCCCTGTCTTTGCTAACTTGGTACTGGCGGACGAAATTAACCGTGCTCCAGCCAAGGTACAGTCTGCCCTGCTGGAAGCTATGGCTGAAGGTCAGGTGACCATTGGTGAGGAAACGTACAAACTGCCGGCTCCCTTCTTTGTGCTGGCAACCCAGAATCCCATCGAGCAGGAGGGAACCTACAATTTGCCAGAAGCTGAGCTTGACCGCTTTTTAATGAAGCTTTTGGTGTCTTATCCTTCTGTGCAGGAGGAGATGAGGATTATTCAAGGTGGTGGAAAGCAGGGGAACACTCCAGTGGCACAGCTTTTGACTGGGGAGTGGCTTGCCTATTGCCGCCAGCTTTTGGAACAGGTGGCCTGCGATGAAAAGATTGTGGAATATATCGTGTCTATTGTGGCTGCCACTCGGCCTGCAGGGAAGGGAGCTTCAAGTTTTGCAGGAAATGGGATTGGGAAAGCTGGGGCTGGTAGGAACTTGGCCAAGGGTGGAAAAGAAGAAGCCTTGCATCGGTATATTTCCTTTGGTGCCTCTCCTAGAGCTGGGATTGCATTGTTTCATTGTGCTAAGGCTCAGGCCCTCCTTTCTGGCCGTGATTTTGTGCTGCCAGAGGATGTAAAGTCTATGGCAATTCCTGTTTTGCGTCACCGTCTGGTGTTGTCCTATGAGGCTGCTGCAGAAGGTGTTACCACCGATGATTTGATTGCCCGCATTCTGTCATTGTTGCCACTACCGTGAGTTAAATAACTATGGAAAGAAATACCCTTGATGGAAGGGGATTGCATAGCCAGTCTCTGGTGAAGCGGGCCAGTAGCCTCCATGTTGTTTCTCGTACCTTGTTTGAAAGTCTCCGTTCTGGTTCCTTTAAGTCAATTTATAAGGGAAGGGGCATTGAATTCAGTGGGGTGCGAGAATATTTTCTTGGAGATGATGTGCGTTCTATTGACTGGAACGTAACAGCTCGCATGGGGCGTCCCTTTGTGAAGCAGTTTGAAGAAGATCGGGAGCTAGTGCTGTTTGTGGTGGTGGATGCTTCTTTGTCTATGACAACTGGCGGTGGCAAGTTGGCTGGAAACAGGCTTCATGCTGGCTGTGAGGTGGCTGCATTGATGGCCTTGGCTGCAAGCCTGGGTGGTGGCTCTGTTGGTGGTGTGATCTTTGATGGTGATATTCGTTATTCTCACAAGCCGAGAGCTGGAAACAATCAGGCTCTCATGTTTTTGAACCAGCTAGATGGAGTGCTGAAGTCTGTTGGAGAGGATGGCCTTGTTGATGATGGTGCCGTTTTTTCTACAACTGAAAAGGGAAGGAATCAGCTTTCAGATCCTTCTCTTGGCTCCAATCTCCACAAGGCATTACGTGGTGCTGCTTCTTTATTAAAAAAGCGTTCTCTTGTTTTGGTGATATCCGACTTTCGTACTGCTGGCTATCAGCAGGATTTGGCAATTTTAGCTTCTCGCCATGATGTGGTGGCGGTGCGGATTGCCGACCCTGTAGACAGCCAGTTGGAAGGTGTAGGAAGTCTTCCCTTTGTGGACCCGGAATCTGGCTATCGGCAGATTTTGCCCACCTCAAGTTCCAGTTTTCAGCAGGAATGGAAGGATGCTGATAAAAAGCGGGTGGAGCGGTGGAAGGCTGAATGCTATCGTCGAGGTGCTTGGCCTCTAACAATTTCCACCCAGGAGGATGTGGCGGTGGCCTTGCAACGCTTCTTTTCTGGGAGGGAAATGTAATGACTGTAGGGTTAAAGAAAAATTTTTCCTGTTTTTTTCTAATTATTCTGTTGGGAAGCGGATTTCTTCCCTCACTTTTTGCTCAAAATACACCGTTGCCTCAAAATCTAGGAGTTATTTCACCTAAAGAATGGGTTTTGCTGCCAAAGGAAGCCTATGTAGGAGATCAGGTGGAGTTGCGACTCACCATTGCTCCTAGAATTGAGCTTTTGCCCCAAGAAGCAGATTTTGTATCAAAGGAATTTGGGCCAGAGGAAGTGTGGGGGAGTCGTGATTTTGCCTTTCGTCACAAACTCCTTGCCCAGCAGGATGATGCTCTCCTGAGCTTGCATCGTGTTTCCTTGCAGCGGGTGGATGAGGGCTATTCCTTGAGTCTGGTACTGACTCCCTGGGTACCGCAAGAAATTGATGTTGGCTATTTCAATCTTTTTTCCTTGCCAGAGGTGCAAGCCTTTGTGGCAGGTGCTGGTGTTCAGTTTTTTTTGGTGCAGTTGCCTAAAATAGAAATCGCTTCTTTGGCACAAAAGGTTGGAGCTACACAGTTGCGGCCTGTGGCTCCTCCAGTACTGGTGCCAGGTTCCATCTACGTGGCTTATGGGCTAGCTATTGGGGCCTTGTTGCTTTTTATTGCCTTGATTTTTGTGTTGGCTCGATTCCGCCAGGTAAAACTGTTTGTTAAAGGGGTGATGGCACGGATTCGACTTTCCCGCAATTATAAGTGGGTGCTCCGTCAGTTGAAAAAATTGCAGGGGCAACAGCTGAAGGGCAAGGAATTGGCAGCAGGACTTGAAAACATTGCTAGAACCTATTTGGAAGGTCGATTTGGCCGCTCATTTAAATCTGCTGCCACCTCGGAGATTATGTTTTTGCTAGATGAGATTTTTGTGGGGATGCTTTCTGATGAGCAGCTGAATGTGGTGGAGGGGCTTTGCAACTTGCTGCGTCGTTGTGATTATCTGCGATACGCTCCCGCCGCCGTTTTATCCTCTGGAGAACAGGAACAATTGATTAATCAATTGAAGGAATATATCGATTTTATGGAGGGAAAGGAATGAGAGATAGCCTAATCCACTGGCAGGAGAGAAGCTAATGCCAGTTTTTCAACAACCCTTGGCATTTTTGCTGGTACTCTGTATTCCTTTACTTTTTCTTTTCCGAAAATTGGGGATTTTTTCTGCTCCTTCATTTCCTCTTATTCTCAAAGATTGGGAGGGAGAGACTTTTGTGTGGAAGTCTCCAGTACGCAAAATTGCTAGCGTTCTTTCTGTCCTTTTGTTTTCAGCAGGTTTTTTGTGTTTGGTGGTGAGCCTTGCAGAGCCTGTTCGCCTTCAGCAGGAAAAAATCTATACCTCCCGAGGCACTGACATTGTGTTTGTGCTTGATACCAGCCCTTCTATGATGGCCCGGGATATTGCTGGCATGAGCCGCCTCGATGCTGCTCGTCAAGCCATTGCTTCCTTAGCACCACAAACTCCTGGGACGGGCTACGGGTTGGTGGCCATGGCTTCAGAGGCTGCCTTGGTGGTGCCTCCGACTATGGATCGTGATGAATTTTTTACTCGCTTGACCACCTTGGAAAGCGGGGGCCTGGGAGATGGCACGGCCTTGGGCTCTGGCTTGAGTACGGCGGTGTATCACTTGAGTGGGGCAGCTGCTCCCAAAAAATGCATTGTGCTGATTACCGATGGTGAAAACAATAGTGGGGCTATTCACCCAGAAACTGCTGCTCAGCTTGCAAAGGATAAAAATATCACCCTCTATGTTTTAGGCTTGGGAACTCGAGGCACTGTTCCCTTGGAGTACGTGGATCCTGCCACAGGCAAGGTGTATTCTGGTTTTATCGACTCCCAGTTTAACTCCCAGTCTCTGGAGCAAATTGCGGCCATTGGTGGTGGGCGGTATTTTGGTGTAGAGTCTAGCGGTGCCTTGGCAGAAGCCCTATCTCTTGTGGCCAGTCAGGAGCAGACGGTCATGAGTTTTTATCTCAAGACAAAGGAAGAGGCTTTGTATCACTATTTTCTGTTTGCCAGTGTCCTGTGTTTTGTTTTGACCTGGCTTATTCGCCGCTGGTATTTGGGGGTATTCTTATGATGGTAATGTGCCAGCGTCCCTGGGTATTCTGGGGCATTCTGTTGTTGATTCCAAGTCTCCTGCTCTTTGGCGTGTGGTATCGGAGAATTATTCGGGCCAATCTTGGTAATGGAAGAATGCTGGCTCGATTAAAGCTTGTTTTGCCTGTGCGGGGCTTTTGCTGGGCCTTTGGGTGGATTTTATTGCTGGTGGCCCTTAGCGGGCTTTCTTGGGGAAGTCATTTGGTGCCAATTCAGCAGACTGGAAGCTCCCTTTCCCTTGTGTTTGACATTTCCTGGAGCATGATGGCCCAGGATGTGGAGTACCAAAAGAATCGTGGGATAAGTCGATTGGAAGCTGCCGCTAGTTACGGTGAGGCTCTGTTGGAGCATCTTGATTCCACCGATGTTTCCGTGGTAATTGCAAAGGGTGAAGGTGTTGTGGCAATTCCCCTTACAAGGGATTTTAATGCGATTCGAGCCTTGTTTCCCGCCCTGTCTCCCCGATTGATTACCACCACTGGCTCCAGCTTGGGAAGTGGCTTGCAAAAAGCTGCCTCCTCGTTTCCTGTGCTGTCGGTGGCAAAAAAGACCGTGGTGGTGCTTACCGATGGAGAGGAAACTGATGGCACCTTGGAAGCAGAAACCCTTCGTTTAGTTTCCGCTGGAATTGATGTGATTTTTCTTGGCTTTGGCTCTCCATCTGGTACGGAAATCTTTGCGGGAGACGGCAAAACGGTGGTGCATTCATCCTTGCAAGAGGAAGCACTTGAAAGCTTGGTGGATTCCGTGGAAGAAAAGCTCTCCACAGAAGGAAATAGAAGTAGCGGTAAGGTTATGTATCTTCCCGCCCAAAGTCTTGGTTCAGCCCACAAGGTATTGGCTACAGTCACTGGAGTTGGACTAGAATCATTACTGCGGAAGCCCGAGAATCAAGTGACGGAGCAATGGACTGGAACAGCTTATCAGCTGGAAAAAAAGGAGCGGTGGCAGATTTTTGCTAGCTTGGCCATGGTTTTTCTTTTGGCAGGCTTTCTTTGTGGGGAGTTGAATCTGTCCTTTTTCAAAAAACTTCTTCGACCATCAACTGGTGGTAAGAATTTGTTGTTGGTGTTGGTGGCAGTAGGAAGCCTCTTCTTTCAGGGGTGTACAAAGCAGTGGCAGGGAGCAGCTGGGGTGTTGGAAGGTGCTTTTTTCTGGCATCAGGGAAAATACCAAAAGGCAATTTCTGGATTTATGGAAGCCATGGACATTGCCACTGCCACATCCCAGGAAGACTTGCTCCAATACAGCACCTATGGCTTAGCCTCCACCTATATCATGCAGGGAGAGACGGATGCAGCATTGAACCGCTTGCAAGAACTTTCTCCCGATGCCCCCAGCAGCCTTACCTTTTCCGCCCTGTATAATACTGGGGTAATTTCTTATAACCAAGGGAAATACCAAGAGGCTGCCACCTTGTTCAGAAAGGCCTTGGAAATTGATTCCTCAAATCTTGATGCAAAGATAAACCTTGAGCTGTCCCTCGGCCAGAATTCTCGTCAAAGCACGGCTTCTTCCCAGGAATTGATTCCCGTACAGGAACAAGCTGTTGACGACATTGCCGGGGCAACCCTCTTTTCTTTGATTCGGGAACAAGAGCAAAATCGCTGGAAAAACCAGCAGAATCAAGATGATGAGCCCTCTGGAGACGATTATTGATGAAGAATTTTTTGTGTAAAAAAAATAAATTGGTGGGATGTTTCATCCTTGCCTTTTTTGTGTGTCTTCCTGTAGTGCTGGCTCAGGGAGAAGGTGATTTTTCTGTTCCTGCTTTTGAAAAACAGTTGGAGTTCGGATTAGCAGATGGCAGTTCCTGGTGTCTTACAGACACGGAGTGTAGCTTTACCCTCGTGTTGCCAGATATTGTTCCTTCCCAGGTGCGCTTTGAAAATCCCACTGGGATTCCCGGCGTAACCTTGCTTTCTGCCACGAAAAATTTGTGGGTGGAAGGGCTAAACTCTGGTACAAGTATTGAGTTCGTTTTTAGTTTTTCCCAAAGCGGTCAGCTAGAACTGCCTCCCCTTGCAGTCCAAATTGATGGTGTTCCCTATGCCATCCCCTTTGCTCCGGTGGAGGTGTTTCCAAATCCCAAAAGCCTCAAGCCCCAGGTTCAGATGATTTTTCAAGATGAACAGGGAAATGAGCGTTTCCTGCTCCATCAGGAGGCTTTGCAGGGAAATCATCATGTGCAGGATGGAGCATTGTTGCAGGTTATAGCAGGAGAACCTCTTGTGGTTACCGTTTCCCTTCGCTATGGTTCCGCTCTCTCGGGCCTTACCTGGGACTTGTCTCCAGAGGCTCTTTTTCAGCAGCTTGCAAGCTATGAAGAAAGCTGGAATCAAGGAGCTACAGAGCTTTCCCATGAGTTTCAACCTGTGGCCCAGTTTCGCTATATTCCTCTCAAAACGGGCAGGGTGCAATTTCCCTCCATTACCCTTGAAGTTCAAGGCTATGATGAGGAATTGCATACCTTGGGCCTGGGAAATTTTCCTGTAATATCTTTACCGCCACAGGTAACTCACGATGCTTCTGATAACCAAGATGCTGAGGCTCTGGAAGCCTTTACCTTGGCCTTCAGTCCCCCAGCTCAGGTAGAAGAATCACCTGCTGTCAAAGTTCAGCCAGAAATCGCCCAAGAACTTGCAGCTTTACGGTGGAAGGAGAGGATGAGTTTTCCTTGGTCTGCTGTGCATGAGCAACGACAAAAACTGGAACAGGAGCTGGGCTTACCCTCCAGCAAGGGGGAAGCTTCGTTGCTTCTTGGTTGGCTTGGAGTAGGAATAGCTTTTGCAACCTTGGTTATAACAGTGATTTTTATTTTCCGAAAAAAGGGATTTTTAAGTATAGTTTTAGGTTTCTTCTGTATCCTTGTGTTTGTTTTGACAATGGTGTATCTTAAGCCTTCGTTTCAAAGCTCTGGTATTCTTGCTGCCAACAATTTAAGCAGAATTCCAGAACCTGTAGCAACCCATCTTTTTCCTGTGCCCCCCTATTCTGTGGTGCGGATTCAGGATGAGGTTTTGGGATGGTATTATGTAGAGGCCGCAGGTTTGGAAGGTTGGATTCCCAAGGAAATGGTAATTCCCATTCACGGAAAAATTAAGTAGGAGAAGGCGTTTTCATGGATTTTGGAGATATATTGAATCAGTGGGATGACTTGTGTCGCCAAGAAGAGGCTGAAAAAAAAGCAAAGGCTCGTGGAACAAATAAACCTCGACCTCGCTTGCCAAATGCCCCTAGTCTGACGAAAGATACAGATTCTGAAAAAGGGGCTGTTTCTTCAGACTTGGGTTCCAGTGCAGGTACTAAAAAAGCTGCTTCTGAAAAAAAGGAGCCAGAGCTTCCTCGTATTAATCCCATGGACTTGTGGCTCCGTCGCTATGGGGTGGTGGACAAGGACTCCCTTGCCCAAGAGGTGGCGGAGCGAGAACGGGGCCAGAATCGAGAATACTTGAAGAAGTTGCCCTTCGGTGCAAAGATTGATTTGCACGGCCTTACTCGTGATGAAGCTTGGGAGCGACTTGATGCCTTTATTGGAGATTGTTCCCGTCGTGGCATCCAAAAGGTGTTGATTGTTCACGGTAAGGGCCACCATGCCAAGGAAAAAACAGATGTTTCCATTCTTTCTGCCATGGTGCGAACCTTTGTAGAGTTGGATAGACGTCTCGGTGCCTCTGGTCACCCTGACAAAAAACTTGGAGGCAATGGGGCTACTTGGGTAATTATCAAAAAAAATAGATAAAATCTTGTAACACAGAAGAAAATTGATTATTTTATATCAGAGAGGTTGGAGCAATGGACGATTTATACGCTGTGCTAGGAGTTTCCAAGACAGCCACTGCAGATGAGATTAAAAAAGCATATCGAGATGCCGCTTTTCGTTATCATCCCGACAGAAATGGAGGTGATGCAGCTGCAGAAGAAAAATTTAAGCAGATAAATGCTGCCTATGCTGTTTTAAGTGATCCGGCAAAACGCCGGGACTACGACCTCTATGGTTCTACTGGTCAGCAGACACGTTCAACAAACCAACAGTATGGCCAATGGAATCAGGGAACGGAGGGATATGATCCCTTCTGGGAAATGTTTGGAAACGGTAGAGCATATAATCAGCAATCTAACCAAGGGCAATATACCTATACTTGGTCAACGCAGAAAAAAAGAGAACCCTCTCGTGGAGAGGCTTTTTCATCCTTGCTGGGAGGTGCTGTCACCTGCTTTTTGGGCTTAACCTTTTTTAAAATTTCTTTGATATTTTTTCCCGTTGGGCCAATCTTGTCCCTGTGGGCAATTGTGAGTGGGGCCTCAAAGGCTCTTGGATCAATTAAGTATATTATTAAACCAGGTACAAAAACAGGAGGTGGGAAGGAGTAAAACATGGAGGGCTGGGCCACACCATGTTTTATCGTTTTACCGTTCGCGGAAAATGATACGGCCTCGGTTTAAGTCGTAGGGAGAAAGGGCAACCTTTACACTGTCTCCAGGTACAATTCTGATGTAGTGCTTTCGCATCTTTCCTGACAAGTGAGCAAGAATGATGTGCTTGTTCTGCAATTCAACCCTGAACATTGTATTTGGCAATGCTTCCCGAACAATTCCTTCGACTTCAATAGCTTCTTCTTTAGCCACAGTTCCTCCAGATAAGAAAAGAAAAAAGCAAAAAAAAGTTGTTTTTTTTGCAATTCACACTTATAATTTTATGAGTAATTCATATACATGTCAACATAGAGGAGTAATAATGAATCAGGATTTTATTGATGGAATGAAAAAAAAATTGCTTGATGAGCGTGCTGTGGTTTTTGCATCAATTGCTGAGCATAATGCAGATTTCAAAAGAATTTTGGAAGAAACCACTGGAAAGGACAGCGTTGATGAAGCTGCAGATGTTATTGACTTGAAAATGCTGGAGTCCATGGAAAAAAAGGAAATGGAGCAGCTGGAGCTTATTGATGCAGCCATCAAAAGAATCGACACCGGAAAGTACGGATATTGCATGAAGTGTGGTACTGAAATTCCCGAAGGCCGCTTGGAAGCAATTCCCACCGCTGTTCTTTGTGTAGATTGTAAAAGTGCTATGGAGCGACGTGGCCGATAATCGGTGGTTGTAACAGGTACAAAAAAGGCTTCTGTAGTGACTCTTCACTGCAGAAGCCTTTTGTTTTTATAGCTCTAAGGCTGTAGTTTTTCTGGTGAGTTTTCCCTCAACCTTTGTTAAATAGGTGATTTCTCGGTAGCCTGCATCCCAGGCTGCTTGTCTAGCTTCTGCAAAGGCGTAATCCATGTATCCTCCATTGTGAACATCTGAGTTGATGGTCACAGGAGCTCCTGCCTTTGCCAACAGGGACAGGAAGTAGGGAGACGGATAGGGGGTTGTGGTGTTTTTTCTGGCCATACCACCAGTGTTGATTTCCACAATCACTCCAGAGGCTGCAATGACCTTGGCTGTTTCCTCTATTTCATCCTTGTACCACTGGGCTTCTTCATCAAAAAAGTTCAGTTCTCCGTTTCGTCGGCGAATAACGTCGGCATGACCTAAAATTTCAAAGCCGCCCTTGGCAATCATTTCTCGTTGGGCTGCAAAGTAGGCTTGCACTGTTTTTTTCCCATCACCATTAAAATGGGTTGCAATGCCTGCTGCTACGTTTTTTGCAGAATCATCCACAGTAAAGCAACCGGTACTGGTAATTAAGTAGTGGGTGGAGCCAATTAAATAATCTGCACCGAGGTCTCGGTAGGGGCCCTGTGCTGGGCCAGACAGTGGAGGCAAATAGTCAGCCTCAAAGCCACATAAAATCTCAATTTGACCTTGATATTTTTCTTTAAGCCTGTTGATTTCAGCCATGTAGTCAGGTAATTTGTCCAGGGGAATGTGCCAGTCCGAGGCAAATGGGTGCACTGTATGACCGGAAAAACCCAGTACAGAGAATCCTTTTGCAATAGCTTCTTGCACCATAACTTCTGGTGCTTCTAGTCCATCACAAAAATGGGTATGAGTGTGGTAATTGGTAAGGATCATGGAGCCTCCTTGTAATGATGTATCAGTTTACGGTGGAGTGGGGCAGGATGAAGTTATTGTGGCCCATTCCACAGACCATTGGTACCTATTTGTGGTAAATCTTGCCATTTTTCCAGCATCCCTTGCAATTGTTGCTTTTTGAATGGTTTTGCAAAATAATCATTGATTCCCGCATTGATATATTCTTGGATAATATCTGGAGTTGAATTGGCCGAACAAGCAATAATGATTCCTTCAAAGCCATTTTCTCGAATTTTGGTACTTGTTTCAAATCCATTCATAAAGGGCATTTCTATGTCCATAAAGATGATTTTTGTTTCAGGATGTTGTTGTACCAGAGTAATGGCCTCTTCTCCGCTGATGGCTCCATAGGTTTCAATCCCAAAGGAAGAAAGGAAGGTCGTTAGAATCTTTAGGTTTACAGGATGATCATCCACTGCAATGATGGGACTAGGTAAGGAAGTGACCAACTGGGAAACTTCTGGTGCTGGCGTCTTTTGTTCTTGAGGTTGTTGCTCCCTTGGCTGTATCGGCAGAGGAATTTGTTTTGTTGTGGAAATCAGGTCATTGTTAGTTTTTGAGGGTGCTTTTGTTTCCTCAAAGTCAGTTCCATCAGCCTTTTCTACCGTCGGCAATTCTAAAGGCTGGGCAAAGGCATTCACCAGCAAGTTGAGCAATTTCTTCCGTTGAACAGGTTTGTACAGATAGCCGTTGAACCAAGACAAAAGCTTCATCTTGGCTTCTCCCCCTAGCTGGCCTTCCGGTATCATCAAGTAGAGCTTGGCTCCATTGATAGCTGGATCCTTATTGATTTCTGCCGCCAACCGCCAACCGTCCATGGAAGGCATGCTCATGTCCATGAGCACTAGGGAAAATTCTTGCTTTTGTTTTGCTGCTTCCCGTATCATCTGGAGAGCAATTTCTCCCGATGAAGCTGTTGAAACTTCCAGATCAGTAAGGTGTACTATGATTGAAGCAATATTTTCAAGGTAATGAGGATTGTCATCCACCACCAAAACCTTTGCATTGGCACAAATATCTACTTTTTTTTCTGTAATTACAGAATCTTTTTCTTCCAGGGGAATGGAAAAATAAAAGATGGAGCCACCTTCGGGATTATCAGTTACTCCAGAAGTTCCCTTCATGAGGGACACGAGCTGGGAACAAATATTGAGCCCCAAACCAGAGCCACCATACTGACGGGTGGTGCTGCTAGAAGCCTGAATAAAGGCATGGAATATTTTTTCTTTCTTGTCTTCTGGAACTCCCACTCCTGAATCAATTATCCTAAAAAGGAATCTTCCTTCTCTATCTCGTTGCAATTCAACCTTAACGTACCCTTGTGGCGTAAATTTCACTGCATTTTTTACCATGTTCAGCAGAATTTGCTGAATTCGCCAAGGATCTCCCCAAAGCTTTCGGGGAACTTGATGATGAATGTGAGAAAGTAACTCAATTCCCTTGTTGTAAGCTTCTATGCTGACGAGATTGAGGACTTGTTCTATAATGTCCGTGGGATCAAATTCAATATGCTCCAAGGTAAGATTTCCCGTACGGAGCTTTTCAAAGTCAAGGATATCGTTAGCCAAGGTGTGGATTACATCGGCACTGAAGGCAATCTGCCTCACATACTCCTGCTGCTCTGGGTCAAGGCTTGTGGCCTTTAGCAATTCCGCAGTACCAAGAATGGTCTGGATAGGAGTTCTGATTTCATGGAGGGTAGAAGCCAGTGCCGCAATGTTGGGTGGTGTCATTGTCTTATTTTGTAATTTCTTGCTTGCGTTTTTCAATCTCGAAATTGAAAATCAAATCAGAAGAACAAGGCTGGGTATTTTTGTCTATATGTAATAATCTTATTTCTACCAAATCGTTCAATGAATGTGATACCGCACTTTCCACAAAGGAATTCAACAGGCTGATAATATTATCTTCCACTTGAATGCCGGCGTATTCGGAATGCCCCTCAATAAAGGGTTTTACGAAGGGATCTGTAGTAAGAACCTTCACTTCTTTTTTTGCCACTCGTGGCGCGTAAATAATGCTATCAAAGAATTTTTCAAGGTCTATGCCATCTACAAAGCCTAAATTGAGTTGAGACATAATGATGAGAATCTTTGGAGTTGAAATACCATGATTTACAATTAAATCTGCAATATGGTATTTAAGCAGGGCAATTTTATCCAAATTCAAACCTTGAGCTATTTCCACCACAATATTATTTTTATTTTTATGGGCTTCAATAATGCATGGCGTGACATCCATCTCTATGGGGGTTGTGAGAAAGACACTGATGGTTTTGATGAACAAATCCATCATAACGGGGCGTGCAAAATATTTCTGTACTCCCAAGCGAATCAAGTTGATAACCTTTACTGATTCAACGGATGGCCCCACAACAATTACAGGTAATGAGGCTGTATTGGGGTTTTGTCGTTTTTTCTCTAGAAACTCGACGACACTAGAAAAATCTTGTTCAACATCGACAATGATTAAATCCGGTAAAATTGACAATACTTTTGAGAATTGATCTCGTCGTCCTTGAACAAAATCTACGGAAATTTTAACTGAGGCCAACTTATCTTTAACAAAATCTCTAAAAATCGGCGAGGGATCTAGTAATAATACCTGCTTCATAGCTATTCATGATACAAGTAAAATTATAATTTGACAAGATACGCCCTTGCTTTTTTGTGAAACAAAGAGATATTCTTATAGATATAAAAGAAATGATTCTGTGTTTTGGAGGAAAAGATGATAGTGTATGTTTTGTTGGCAGAGGGATTTGAGGAGATTGAGGCTCTGACACCAGTTGATTATTTGCGGCGTGTTGGGGTGGAGGTGTATACCCTTTCCTGTGGCGATTCTCTGACGGTAAGTGGTTCCCACAAGATTCCTGTGGTGGCAGACATGATGGTGGCGGATGCTGTGGCAAAGAATGAGTTGCCTGATGGCGTTGTAATTCCAGGGGGAATGCCTGGTGCTGACAATGTGGCCAAATGTGAGCCTGCCTGCAGATTGATTTCCCAGGTGATGGCTGGGGGGAAGGTTGTGGCCGCCCTTTGTGCCGCTCCTGTGGTGACGCTAGCAAAACTGGGGATACTAAAGGAAAAAAGCTTTACCTGCTATCCTTCTATGGAAGCCCAGCTAGAAAAATGGGGTGGCCCTCAATGGCAGGAGCTGACTGCTGGTAGTAAGTATACTGGAAGCCGCGTGGAGGTGGACGGAAATCTTTTTACGGCCGCAGGTCCTGGTACTGCAGAGGAATTTGCCTTGATTTTAGCTCAGAAGTTTGTGGGACAGGAAGGAGCCCAGCAGTTGGCTTCTAGTGCTTTGTTCCGTTAGGTTTGCCTCTTAGATTCCTGTGTCAAGGAATGGGGCTGGCACACTTGGGCTGGCTGACACAGGGGCACTTGTATAATTTTACTGGCTGCTGTGGATGCATATTCCATGGCTGCCAGTATTTTTTCTTGATTCAGGTTGTCAGAAAGGATGTCTTGTGCCAGCTGACTTAAAAAGGCTCCAGCAAATGTGTCACCTGCTCCTGTGGCATCTACAATGAGTTCTGTAGCCACCTTTGCAGCTGGGGTAAATAATCGTGTTCCCTGAAAATAACAACTACTTCCACCACAGCCATGGGTAATTACAAAGAGTATATTGTTGCTACGACTCCATTCTGCAAAGTCAATGTTGCCCTGCTCTAGGATTCTTGCTTCCACATCGTTTGCCAGGACTAATGGTATGGTGGCCTTTCCCTGTGGCAGGGATTTCTTTGATAGTGCTGGAGGAGGGAAGTGCTTTTGTAAAAAATGTGCCGTCATTTTGGCTCCAAAGGGAGTTCCACAGGCGAGAACAAGGGGAAGGGGACTGGAACTGAGCTGGTGGCATAGCCATTGTTTTTCTAGCTCCATGCCTTCCACCAGGATAAAAGCTGGGGATGTTTGTTTTGTGTTATGTGCTGCTTGTAGGAAGGCACGTACTTGTTCTGGCTCAATAGCTGTGGCCACTGCGGGGCTTGCCAGTGCCAACCAGCCTTGTCTTTCTCCAGCTAAAACGAGACAGCGGCCCGTGCTTCCTGGTAGTACACGGAGCTGGTGGTGAATGCCAAGTTTTCCCATTTCAGTCTGAAAAAAAGAGCCATCTTCATCCAACTGTGATGGGCTAGAATCACTTCCCACTGTACCTGTAAAAAAACAGGTAGCTTGAGGGGCTATGATTCCTAGGGTTTTGAAAATATTAACACAGGTTCCCCCTGTTTCTTTTAAAATCTTGTAGCCATCTAGCGTGCTGATTTGATTCAGTACAAAAGAGAAGGCCGCCCCTTCTACATGAATAGGACGGCCTGTAGTGGAAGGAAGGTTGTTTTCTGGAAGCTGACCAAAGGCCTGCTTTATAAAACTATCATCAATCCTTCCTTCCACATAGTAATCTACGATGGCTCTACCAATACCGTAGATTGTCATGTATAAAACTGTAACCTGCGGTTAGCAAACCTGAGGTTTGGCGATAATCTTTGCCAAGTCAGGGTTCTTTGCCAAGTCCTTCTGCAATCCAGCCTCACGAGCCTTGTTTACATAGTCGGGGCTCTGGAAGGAGTAGGTAAAGTTGGTGTGAACATCGTAGGTTCCAGCCATCAATGCATAAGCATCTTCTGTCATTACCAATTCTTCGTCGGTGGGGATTACGAAAATCTTAATCTTGGAATCATCGGCACTGATGCACAACTCTGTGTTGCGAGTGTGAGCCATGTTGTTCTTGGCAGGATCAATCTTGATTCCCATGTGCTCAAGCTGGGCACAAACCTGTCCACGGATTACATCGGAGAACTCACCAACACCAGCAGTAAATACGATGGCGTCAACTGGTCCAACAGCTGCCATGTAAGCACCAAAGTACTTGGCCATGCGGTAGCATTCCATGTCCTGAGCAAGCTTTGCCTTTGCATCACCCTTTTCAGCAGCAGACTGAACGTCACGGCGGTCAATCAAGCTTCCTGTAACACCCAAAAGTCCAGACTTCTTGTTCAAGGCAGCATCCATTTCGGCAGCAGACATTCCAGTCTTCTTCATAACATAGAAGGGCAGAGCTGGGTCACAGTCACCAGAGCGGGTTCCCATTACCAATCCTTCCAGTGGAGAAAGACCCATGGAGGTGTCAAAGCACTTTCCGTTCTTTACAGCACACATAGAAGCACCGTTACCTACGTGGGCAATGATGATGTTTGTGTCTTCGGGCTTCTTTCCCAAAAGTACGCTGGCACGCTTTGCAGTGTACAAGAAAGATGTTCCGTGGAATCCGTAGCGACGAGCAGAGTACTTTTCGTACCACTCGTGAGGAATGGCATACATGAAGGATGTGTCGGGCATGGTCTGGTGCCAAGCGGTGTCCATGATGGCACAGTGAGGAACATCAGGGAGAACCTTCTGAGCAGCCTCAATACCCATGATGTTTGCAGGGTTGTGGAGAGGAGCCAAATCCTGAATCTCACGGAACTGCTCAATAACTTCTGGAGTTACGATTACAGACTTGGTGAACTTGTCTCCACCGTGAACAACACGATGTCCTACAGCCTTGATAACAGACATGTCGGAGATAACACCAGTGGTGGCATCGGTGATAGTGTTGATAATCAGCTCGATAGCCTCCTTGTGGGTAGGACAGGGCTGTTCCTTTACGAACTCATCCTTTCCCTTTGCCTTGTGGGAAATTACGGAACCTTCCTGAGTTACTCGCTCTACAACACCAGAAGCCAAAACGTCCTTTTCGCTCCAATCGTATACCTGATACTTAGCGGAGGAGCTACCACAGTTCAATGTTAAAATAATCATTCCAATCCTCGAAAAATTAAAAGTATTCTCCCATTATAAGATTATTTTGTCTTGTTGTGAAGGGAAAATGACAAGTTTATGATTATTTTGTTCTGTATTTATGAGTATATTGCTTTGGTGAGGGGAGAGATTTTGTGAGGTATGTTTTATGGTTTCAACATGATGCTTGGATTTGAAGGTACTGTATTTATACAGAAAAAAGAGCCAAGAAGTGTCTTGACTCTTTTTCAAAGTATTACTATTTATTTTTGAGAAACATCGTTGAGTGCTACTAAGACAGACTCTTCTACTTTTTCTCTACTAATGTTCTGGCCTGCTTCCTTTACAACAGTTCCAGATACAGTGATTTTAGCTGGAGCCCAAATGTTACCTGTTAACCCATTTAGGAACCAATGTAATACATTGCTACCATAAGTAATTTTAACATTTACAGCTCCAGTTCCACCAAAATTACGAATATTTTTCCATACAACATCGGTTAATGCTCCCTTTGTAGCATCAGAAGAAATATTGAATAAGTTTGTTCCACCAGAGGTTCCCAAGAACTTGTGAACCATCACTGAATCTTCAAAGTTTCCTACCACCTTCATATCATCATCCATTGGCATAAATGCAAGCCCTTCTGCTTTGAAGGTTGTACATCCTACCAATACCATCACCACGGCAGCCAATCCTGCCAACAATCCCATTTTTCTTTTCATGAAAAATCCTCCTGAATAAAAACTCTAATAATTTTACCCCCCCCCCCATATATTTTGTCAAGAGATTTTTTTATTTTTATGAAAAAAAAGAAAAATTAAAATAACTCGCTGTGGCTACCTGTTCGGGTTAAAACGAGTACAAGGGTTTGGTGAATAACTTCGTAAATTAATAACCAGTCTGGTTCAATGTGACATTCTCGGCAACCAATATAATTGCCTACCAATGCGTGATCTCTGTTTCTTTCAGCGAGAGGGTGGCCTTTTGACAATTTTTCAACTACTTGAAAGAACTTGTCCATATCCTTCCCTTGGCGTTTGAGCCGCTTGAGATCCTTTTTTAATTTTGTGGTAAATTTTATCTCATACATCCAATGCAGTTCTCAATTCTTGTATGGATGTGTATCCCTGTACTGATTTGTCATTTGCAATGAGACGAGCTTCCTGTATGGCCTCTATAGTTTCAGTGTTTGGCTCTTTTAGCTTGAGTTCAAAGGGGATGCCATTTTCTCTGATGACCTGCCGTAAGAAAATATTCACTGCGGCAGACATGGTGAGCCCTAGTTGAGAAAAAACTATTTCAGCTGACTCTTTTATTTCTTTTTCAGTTCGTATATTGAGATTTGCTACCATTTATGCACCTCTTGTATGTAAATGATAAATGTAATGTAAAGGTCTGTCAAGAAAGTTTGTTTTTTCTCCTTTTCACTTAATAATTTTATTTATTTCGCCGATAAACAACTGAGAGGTTTTTTATGATTCGAGGTTGGTATATTGGTTCTAGTGGCATGAATGCCCAGCAGACTCGGCTTGATGCCATTTCTAACAACTTGGCAAATGCCGACACCACTGGTTTTAAGCGTGATATTGCTGTTAGCAAGTCTTTTCCTGAGCTTTTGATGCGTCGCATGAATGATGACGGTGTATACGAAACACCCTTTGGTTCTGCAGACGTGGCTCCTATTATTGGAAAGATTGGCTTGGGTGTAGAAACCAATGAACTGTACACCGACTTTGAGCAGGGCTCCTTTAAGCAGACTTCCACCCATACTGACATGGCCTTGAGTGGAGAGGGCTTCTTTGCAGTGGAAACTCCCAGTGGCGAGCGATATACCCGCAACGGAAACTTTTTGGTGGGCAAGGAAGGTATCCTTGTTACAAAGGAAGGATATCCTGTGCTGGGTGAAAATGGCTACATTCGTGTGGCTGATGACCGCTTTACCGTAAATCAGGACGGAATGGTGTATTCCGAAAATGACATGGAGTTGATTGACCGCTTTAAGATTGTTCGCTTTGACAACGAGCGTTATCTTCAGAAGATGGGCTCTAGTCTGTACAAGGACACCGATGTTACTGGACCTGCCTATGTTGCAGAAGGTAAGGAGCGTCCCGTTGTACTGCAGAATTATGTGGAAACCTCCAACGTAAACGTAGTAAATGAAATGGTAAGCATGATCGAGGTGAACCGAGCCTATGAAGCTAACCAGAAAACTATTCAAGCACAAGACACCATGATGAGCACCCTCTGGGGCAAGGTTGTGTTGGCTCGCTAGGTTTAGTGGTGGCGGAATACTGAGGATCTAAGGTTAGCTTTAGAGGATTTTCATTTCGCCGATAATATAACGAAGCTATAGAAGAACTGAGAGGAACGATAGATTATGGTACGAAGTTTATGGACAGCAGCTACTGGTATGAATGGGCAGCAGTCAAATATTGATGCAATTTCCAACAACTTGTCTAATGTTAATACCACTGGCTACAAGCAGCAGCGAGTGGAATTTGAGGACTTGATGTATCAGACAGTGAAGGCTGCTGGAACTCCCGCCACCGAAGATACAGTCACTCCTGTGGGTATCCAGATGGGAACTGGTGTTAAGGTGGGGGCTACCCAGAGAATCGTTACCCAGGGATCCCTCCAGAATACTGGGGTGGATACTGATATTGCTGTAGTAGGTGAAGGGTATTTCCGTGTTCAGCAGTATGATGGTAGCTTTGCCTATACTCGTGATGGTGCCTTTAAGGTGGACATGAACGGTCAGTTGGTAACCTCCGAGGGACTTCGTGTAATGCCTGAAATCATTTTGCCAGAAGGCTTTAACCTTTCTACTTTGGCTATCAGTGATGACGGCCGTGTTACAGTAAAGGTGGACGGTGGCAACGATCCTATTTTGGTTGGCCAGATTGAGCTATACCGCTTCCCCAATGCTGTTGGTCTTGAAGCTGTTGGAAGCAACCTGTTCAAGGTGTCAAATGCTTCTGGAATGGCAATTGCTGGTCGTCCTGGTTATGATGGAATGGGTGTTACCAAGCACAAGTTCTTGGAAATGTCCAATGTTTCTGTTGTAAACGAAATGGTTCAGATGATTGTGGCCCAGCGTGCTTACGAATTTAGTTCTAAGGCCATTCAGACCAGTGACACAATGTTGTCTTCTGCGGTAAACTTAAAGCGATAAATTAAATAAATAATCAGGCGGGATAGTGATTTCCCGCCTCAGTTTTTTTGATACTTGTGGTGATTTTTAGGAGGAAAGGGTGGATATTCAAAAACTTGGTGGAATGTATGGAAACAGTGCAGCCATTACTGGTGGAGCTTCTGCCAGCGAGGCAGCCCAACTGCAGGGTGAGATTGGTAAATTCCAGTCATTGCTTGATTCCATGAAGGCTAGTTCTGCTCAGCCCAATATGCAGGGTAATGTTGCTTCCTCCCAAATTGCCCAGTCTGGTCGTCTGAATGGTGAGTATACTTCTGGCTTTGACGGAAGTTTTACCACAGATGCTGACAAGGCCGCCCTTCCTACTGGTGCTGCGGCAAATTCTTCCAAGCTTGTTCCCAACAAAACCATTGACCGGACTAGTGACCTGTATGAAAAGTCCTTGGAGTTGGAGTCATATTTTGTAAAGATGATGCTTTCCTCCATGAGAAGTACCCTTTCTGGTACCTCCATTAACGGTGAGGAAAAAAGTTATGCCCAGAACATGTACGAGGATATGCTGTACGATGAGCTTGCTGTCAGCATGACCAAGAATGCAGGCTTTGGTTTGGCAGATCAGATTTACCTTGAGTTGAGCTAATTGTAGGGATTTGATGTTTGAGACAAGTCATATTCTGTAGAAATTTTTGTTTAAAAAAGTCCTTTGCCTTTCTTGTGTTATTTTTAGGGTTTCATGTTGTTTTTTCTGTTCAGTACTGGGGGGAAGGTTTTTTTGCAGACTTTGGTTTTTCTTCCAAAACAACCCTTCCTTCAAATACCCCCCTTGAGACTACTTTAGGATTCAGAAAACATGTGGATAAGGCTGCTTTTGAAGCTTTTTTATGTGTTGATGACTTTAGTTTTAATGGTGCACTTGCGTTTCAAGGAATTCCATTACAAGTAAAGTTTTTTTCTTTGGGATTTCAGTACTTAACCCATGTTTCTCGCTCCTTTGTTTCTGACGAAATTCCTGATTTAGTTACTTGGATGAATTGTTTTTTGTTGACAACTTCATTTTCTTTGGGAAAAGACAAGGCTAATCCCCTTAATTTGAGGTGTGGAATAGGGGTCTATGCGGGAGAGTCTCACCTTCAATTGACTGATAACAAGTTAGTCTTAGAAGATGCATCTGTAGCATTTGAATTTGAGCTGATAAAACGATTTTTCTACCGGAATGAAATAATGTTTCGTTTGGCTTCCTTTGATACCTTGCATTTTAGGGAATTTGCCAATCTTTGGTGGCAACTTGGATATGCTTATGACCTGACAGAACAATTTTCATTGGGAGGATTGGTAGGAGTAGTATATACTGACCAAATATTCCTTTCTGGCGCAATAAGTGGCATTCAAGCAAAAATATGTGCAGTGTATAGATTATGAAAAATAGTGGATTCTTTTCTCGATATTTTTTTCTATTCCTCATTTGTTGTTTACTGGGGGCTTGTAAATACGATATTCATCAGGCTTTCTTTCGGGGACCTGCAATTGATGATAGAGCTTCCTCTATAACAACAATTCAATCTCCTTCATTGCATCAAGAAGGGGAAATCCGTTTTGCCATTATTACGGATCTCCACTACGGCAGTAAGAAGGATAGAAGTGAAGCACAGATAATCAAGTCTTTAGCAGAGGGCAAGCCCTTGGACTTTGTGGTTGTGCTTGGGGATGTAGTGGAAACTGGATTTGATGAGTATTTTCGTGAGTGTGAGATTTTTATTGATAGATTAAAGGGCTATTTAGAAACTCCTGATTTACCAATATACGTGGTATTAGGTAATCATGATTTGTATTACAATGGACTTAGTAGATGGGAAAAGTTAGATTTCAGTTGGAACAAAGCTGCTACTTTCTTTCGATTTGAAACAACAAGTACTGTTGATGGAAAAAACTATCCCCGTAGCTGGTATTTTTTAGACACTGCCAGTGGAGTTGTGGGGCGACGTCAAATGCTGGCTCTATCTGATGCTATGAAAGCAGATCCAAACCCTAAAATTGTATTCACTCATTATCCTGTGTATGTAGACAAAGCCTTTTCAACACCCTTTAAGTTGTCTGATCCACGGGAACGAGCGCAACTTCTTACGTTATTTGATAAAAATAAAGTAGATATGATTTTTTCTGGTCATTGGCATGAAGGTGGGGCTTTTAATTATGGCCGTTTTTCTGAGCTTTGTTGTGCCAGTTTTGTGGAAAAATCAGATGAGCAATCCAGCTGGTTTATCTTGTCCTTGTCTGAAAGTAGTGATAGTTTGCAGGTAGACCATTACAAGGCTCAAGGTGGAAATCTTTCTTCCAGTACTCAGATGTATGGATTGAAAGGTAGAAAATAAAAGCCAGTTGTGATTTTCTGGGTTACTGCTTGAGTCTCTTTTTAAAAAACCGATAATAAAAAAAACTATTGGCAGGTGTTTTGTTTCGGGAGGAAGTATGAATAAACGAATGGGTTTCTTGTGTCTGTTGATGATCATGATAGGGGCGTCATCTTTTGCCCTATACAATAGACAAGGAATTCCGGACTCTTCAGAAATTCGACAAAAATTGGTGGAATCTTGGTTTACTGCTCCCATTGAAGTAGTGCGGGGCAAAATGCCAGAGCTCCACAGAAACAATGTTGGTACTTTGTTTCAGGTTCGCTCTGAAGAAACTGATGATTATGTAATGGTGATTGTGGCTCCTAGACAAAATCTTTCGGTCGATATGTATTCAGGTGGGCAGGTGAAGGCTTCCACTGTAGATGTATATCCTGCAAATAATTCTGGAAGTTGGATTTTATTCCGTAATCCCACCACTGGGGAGCCTCTTTTTATTCGATATTATTTTACAAGTGATGTTGATGTTTTTATGCAGATAAGTCCTGCAGGGTCAAAGGCACTGGCTGATTTTGTGGTGTATGGTTCCTATGCTGCCCGAGGTGTTCCTGTTGGCATTCCCTTTCAGCGGTTGTACAAGGCTTCTTTTTTGGAAGTGCATGAATTAACAAAAAATACGTTGCCCTGGAATTATATCAATACCATGCCTGCCTTGTATCATCCCATTTTACAGATGATTGCAGTAATTCGAGAAAATCTTGACAGGATTCATTATCTGGAAGATGCAGCCTACAATGAAGATGGTAATCCCGTTTATATTTCCACTGGAAAGCCTCGAATTGAAGCACCTGAAATTGTAGAGGCGGAAGAGCTGGCCCTTTCTTCAGCAGGTTTTTTGAAGTGGATTGTGGATGGATTGGTTATTCCTGTGGCGGGAAGTTATACTCGATTGGAGCCCTTATCTATTCCAACGGTGGAATTCCGGCAGGGAAGCTTTGCAGAAGCTGTTCGCAATGAATATGAAGTGTCCTTTTCCTTGAACTGGACAAGAAATTTGGCTGCGGCTGTGCTTTCAATCTATGCAGGAAGAAATTTTTATCACAATACTTCTGGTTGCGATGTACAGGTTGAGCCTTTTTCTTCCGAGATAAGCAAGGACGGCAAATTGGCCAATTCCTTGGGCTACCTTCAGGACAGTGGATATAGGATCAACACCATCAAAGGGCTTTTGTATGTGTTGGCTGCTACGGAACCTGGGAAAATGTATCTTGGAGCCATTCGTCAGAACAATCGTTCTGTTACAGAATCTCCAGAAGTTCATTTCTTTACTGAAGGAGTAGCAATTTTTCCTTATTTTGATGCTTACAATCGATTTGAAGTTGTTATCTTTGAAAAGGGAAAAGAAATTTCTTTAGAAACATTTATGGAAAAATACAAGGATTCTCACGTTCATTTAGTGAGAATCAATGCTTCTGAGCGTGTCTTTCCTCAATAATGATTGTTTTGTAAGAGAAAGGTTTAGATCCTGGGGATTGTCCACTGATTTTAAGCCTTTCTCATAACATCATCATTGGGGATTTTGTGAATTATAAAATTTTTGTAGTACTTTTATTCATTCTTTTTTCTTTTCCTTTGTCTAGTCAAAGCTCTATAGGCCAACAAGAGCATAGTGGTGCTGAGCCCGATTTTTATGAAAAAGCTTTTTGGGCTGGGATGGAAGCCTTCCGAAAGGAATCTTATTTGGAAACAGTGGCCAGTTTGGCAAAGGTGCTGGAGGCTTGGTCAAGTTCTCCTGAAAATCACAAACACTTAGGTACTGCCGCAAATGTATATGGTCTGGCTCTGATAAAAAGTGGCCGTCAAAGAGAAGCAGTGCAAGCAGTTGCGTCATTCTATGAGAAAGGTCTGTTGGATGAGGAGGGCTTGTACAATTGTGGTTTGGTGGCATTGCAAGGTGGTGATTTTCAGCTCGCTTATGAGGTGTTTTCTCAAGGAGCCAATTCCGTGGAAAATCCTAGCTTTGATTTTTACTACTTGGCTGCAATCAGTTGCTTTAACTTGGGAAAGTGGCAGGATTCGGAAGTTTTTTTTAAGAAAAGTCTACAGCAACAACGCCTTGCCCGTGAAACAATGGAAGGGGCAAAAAAAGCTTTTTTTCAAAACTACTATCTTGGTCTCGCTCAATTTCGGCAAGGAAAATTGGAGACGTCATATAATACCTTGGAGCCCTTGTGCCAGCTAAAGGGTGGTGTTTTTCAGTCAGCTTCCTTTGCTGCAGAAAAACGACAGGCTCAAGCCATAGCCCTACACTGTGCCTTACAGCTGTATTTTAAAACAAATGCCATTTCTTGGTGGAAAAAGGGTGCTGTCTTGGCACAAAATTTTGTGAATAGTGCTGAAAGTCCCAGGCAGAAGCAGGAAGCGGTGTTGCTGGCTGCAAAAATTTATGGTGATGGAGGCCAGTATCAGCAGGCCCTGGAACTTTTATCTCCCTACATTGAAGGGCGAGATGACCTTTCTTTGTCCTGCCGTTTTCTCCGCTGTGAATTATTGACCTCCTTAGGAAAGTTAGATGAAGCTATTCAAGCCTATGGTGAACTTGCAGAAATTTGTGGAAGCTTTCATGATGGGCTGCAGAATCAAGAGGTGGTGGCCTTGGGTGATAGGGCTGCCTATCGTCAGGGAGAACTTTTGTATTCCCAGGGAAAAAATCGAGAAGCGGCTTTGGCCTTTGCCTTGTATCGCCGTCACTATCCTGCTGGAAGTTACCGAGATGCAGCCTTATACTTTAATGGAGAAGCCCTGGAAAAAGAAGGTGAAACTCACCAAGCGATTTTACAGCATGAAACCCTGTTGAAACAGCATCCTTCCAGTCCCTACGTTTTTAGCTCCATGGTGGGGCTTGTGGATTTGTACAAAAAAACGGGGGAGTATGACCGTGGGCTTGCAGTGGGAAATCATGTTTTAAGCCAATTTCCTCAGCAGGCACAAGAAGTGAATATCCAGGGTAAAATGGCAGAACTCCGTTTTTTGTCCCAAGGAATGGAGCTGAACCATGCCTCTGTGTTGGCAAAGTTCCAGCAGGCTGGAAAGACGGGAACTGTTGCAGGGCGAAAGTTGGGGCTGGAACTGGCTCATTTTTACGTAAATGATTTTGAGGGCACTAATGAAGGAGAAATGCTTTTGCTGCAGATTCTGGAACAGTGTGGTGCAGGGGAAGAAGCGGTGGCTGCAGGAGCCACATCACTTTTAGGTGATTTGTATCGAGGACAGAATCGATATCAGGAGGCTGCAGGATATTTTTTGCAGGCAGCCCAATCCTATCTTGCAATGGGAAATTTGCAGGAAGAAGCAGCCTCCGCACTGTATCGTGGGGCAGAAAGTTTTGATGCAGCAGGAATGACTGCTGACTCTCGGGCGGTGGCTCATCGGTTGGCTGCATTGTTCCCAAAATCTCCCTGGACTCGGGCTGCAAAAATCTTTTTGTAGGAGGATTCAGTGAAACAGTTATCTCTTTTGTTGCTGCTGGGTGCTTTGCTTTTTTGTGGCCCCTTACATGCTCAAGATGCCCAAACTGCTGTTCAACCTCCTGAAAAAGACACACAAGATACGAAATCGGAGTATCTTGATACCCTCTATCTTCCAGAACTTACCACGGTAATTAGTGGTGATTCTTGGATGGTGTCTGAGGAGGCCTTGCCCCAGTATTCCTTGGAGCTTCCAGAAAGCCCACCTGAAGAAGAATCTATGGTTGAGCTGGTAAAAGTGGAGATTCCTCCTGATTTACCTCCCGCTGTGGTGGAATTAGCCACTCATAAGGATGAAAAACAGTTCTTTGTACAAGGCTTTATTGAGCCTGCTTGGCCACTAGCTTTAGACACGAAATTTTCTGTTGCCACTGCTGAACCTGAGTCATTTTTCTTAGACTTTGGCTATAAGGTGGTAGGTGGATACGGGCTTGAGCAGGCTGAAGAAGGTTTTTTCCATAACAAGAGCTTTCTGCAGGTGGGAAAATCATTTGCTCCAGGGAAATTGAATCTGAAAATCCAAGGAAACTACAAGTCCTTGGATAATGGTCTCCAAGGTCACAGCCTTTTGTTTGACGATATTAACCGACGTGGAGCTGGTGCCCGTGTTCAGTTGGAACTCCCTTTGGGTTCTGGATTTGCCATGGCCGGGGGCCTTCCCGTGGACTGGTATAATCGCTATGCAGGTTTTTCCAACACCGTGGGTAGGGCAGAGGAAAATGGTGCTGTGGCAGTTTCTATTTTGAACCTTGCTCCCTGGCTTGCTTTCAATTGGAAGAGTGGTAGCTGGAGTGGGGGAGACACCAAAGACTTCCCCACGACTCATGAATTTTCTGCTCAATTATTGATGGACTGGAGCTATTATGCCAGCCTTGATCCAGAAATTAGCACCTCGCAAAATCGTGGAGGCTTTGGCCTTTCTGGCTCCTGGTTGTGGAATTCTACCTTGGAAGTTAGGGCTAATTTAGGCTTGGTGTATTTGCCCTCTGGTTCTGGCCAAGATTTTACCAAGTTTCTCATGCCCTTTAGTCTTGGAGCATCCTGGAATTGGGCTGACTCTGAGAAAATGACATGGAATTTTCTGGGAAAAATCCCTAAAATCGAGGCTACTGGTATGAAATTTGCGGTGGAAGGTGGCCTTGATTCCCGCCACCGTAATTTCTATCAGCTGGAGGAAATGGAGCCCTTCGTAAATTTTTCTCCCAAAGATTTGATTGCTTATGGTGAGGAAAGTGATTGGTTTTTTCGAGTATGCTCCCAATTTCCCCTTTTTCCTAAGGAAGCTCTTGAACCAAGTTTTTTTCAAGCGTTGTTATTTGATTTGAGCTTGGAATATAGACAATCAGCCTTTGGCAACAATGTGCTTACGGGAAATTATGATGCTGAGTTGAATGGATGGACTGGACTTTTTCCCGCTGAAATCCAAGCTCAGCAAAAGCTTTCTACAGAAATAGCTGTAACATTGGCTGTATCAAATTTTTTATTTAGAGCAGGCTGGAACAGTCAGTGGTTAGATCATCCTGTGTATGAAGCACCACAAAGGATTTTTCTTTTGGGGCGGTATGATTCATCTGTCCATCCTTGGGGTGGAATTCTGCAATGCGAGTTGCCCTTTAAGGGACCAGATTCTCTTCCCCTGTTGCAAGGACAGGTGTATTATAAGCCAGCAGAAAATCTTCAGTTAGCCCTGAGCCTGAAGGATATGCTCAAGCTTTTTTCTGGGAGCCAGCGTGTTTTTGTGGAACCATATATGAAAGAATCTGGTTCTGTATCCCTTTCCTTGCAATTTAATTTTTAGGAGTGTGTATGATTGAATTGATACAAAGTGGTGGTTTGTTGATGATTCCCCTGGGCCTTTGTGCCTTGCTAGCTACCTTTATCATAATCGAACGAGCCTTCTATTATACTCGAATTAAAAAGAAGGATGATTTATTTTTAGACAGACTCCTTTCCCTCATTAGCAGTTGCCGTTTTGAAGAAGCACTTTCTTGGTGCAATAGCGTAAAAACTCCCGCAGCACAAGTTGCAGCAAAGGCCGTGTTACTCCGCCACATGCCAGAGCATGATGTTCGGGAATTGGTGGAGGTAGAGCTGGACAAACAACTACCGCGTCTTGACCGATTCCTCACTGCCTTGGGAACTATTGCCAACGTGTCTACCTTGCTGGGATTGCTGGGAACAGTTACTGGTAATATTCAAGCCTTTGGTGTGCTGGGGGGTGGCCAGTCCATGGGAAATCCTGCCCTCTTGGCTGGCTCAATTTCAGAAGCCTTGGTAACGACTGCCGCTGGTTTGTGTATTTCCATTCCTGCTGTTATCTTTCACAATTATTTTGTAGCCATAGTGAGAAAGCGAATTGCTACCATGGAAGCCATTGCCTCCTCCGTAGTGATTCAAGTCTGTGGTCGCAATCTTGTGGGAAAGGGCTTATGAAAAATAGCTCTTCCGCTTCAGCTGCATCAGGAAATAGCCTTTCCAAAAGAGCTGCTTCCAGAAAGATGATTTCCATTGATATGATTCCCATGATTGATATCGTTTTTCAGCTGATTCTCTTTTTCTTGGTGTCCACCACCTTTGCCTTGTTGCCGGGGATTACGGTGCAGCTTCCTGAGTCCTCCACCGCAGAAGGTGGTGAAACACGAGGTTTGATTATTACCCTCAGTGCCCAAGGTGACATTTGGTTTAATGACAAGGCAGTAACCATGGAGCAATTGAATCAAGAGCTGGTACATTTTGACACGGAATCAATACCTCGGAATCAGTATCCCATTCAGTTAGAAGCCGATGCCCTTGTCACAAATGGCACCATCGTGCAGCTCTTTGACCTTTTGCGAAAAAATGGTTTTGCTGCAGTAAATTTACGGACGGTACAAGAATAGTGGCACAAAAAGGAGAAAGCACAGCGAAAAAAAAGTCTCCTGAATCAGAGGCTCAAATCATGGCCTTGATTCTCACTTCCATGGTGTGGTTGGTGGTGGCAGCTTTTATTATCCTCTTTCCAGAGAAGATTCTAAAAAAGCAAGAACCTCCAGTATATCAAGAGATTTCTCTTCGGTTATCTGCTGTTGATGGGAGCACCTTTGCGTCAGTTGCATCTGCTACCTCCAGTGAAGTGGCTCCCTTGGAAGAAGTTGTATCAGAAGCAGCTGTATCAGCCCAGCCAGAAGACAGTGTGGCTCCTGTGGAGCCAGAGGTAAAGGATCCACTTCCTGTATCTGGGACACCAGCTGAAACTCCAAAGCCGGTAAAAACAGCTCCAGTGGAAAAGGCTCCAGTGGAAAAGGCTTCTTCCTCCAAGCCAGTGGAAAAGGCTCCTGTGCAGAAGGCCCCTCCCTCCAAGCCTCTGGAAACTGCTCCAGTACAAACCCCAGCTGTGTCTCCTGCTGAACCAGTTGCTTCTCAAAGCCCTTCTGCCCTGCCTGTAGAACCAGTGGACATAGAAGCCATGGATGATGCGGCTTGGGAAGCTCTCTTTGCAGAAAAGGGGAGCAGAAGCTACAATACCACTCCTGCTTCAGCCGTTTCTCCATCCTCATCCCCCGCTACCTCCTCCAATCTTTCTGGTGTGGCTGGCTCTGTAGAAAAAGATGCTGCTTTGTCTCACGAAAGTGAAAAAAATCAATCTTCTGCTTCTGGTTTAAGCCAAGAGACTGCCGCTGCCTTGGATCGAATAACCTCTTTGGCAGAAGGTGGAGTGGGGCTGGCTCCCACTGGTGAAACGACGACAGTATCTCAATCCGCCGGAACTGCAGTATCTCAATCCGCCGGAACTGCCCAACCTTCCACAATAGGTACCGACATGAATCTAGTGGGTGGTGGAAGTCGTCGTCTACTGGAGCCCAAAGAACCAGTAATTGTCATTTCTGAAAAAAATCAGTCCCTCATTATGGGCACAACAGGTGTTACCATCACCTTTGACATTACTCCAGAAGGATTAGTTCTTCCAAGTTCCATTAAAATAAGTCCAGAAGCCCTTGTGCCAGGGCCAGTTCAGTCAGAAATAAAAAGCCAGATTGAAAAATGGCGTTTTCAAGTTGCTCAAGGTTCTGGACAGGTTCGCTTTAAATATAATATAATAAAAAAATGACCAGTGGCATCAAAGCAGTTGCCTTTGACATTGATGGAACCTTGTATCCAAGTTGGCGGCTGTACATTCGCATTATTCCGTACGTAATAAAGAATCTTCGTTTTTTTCTCAAATATAGCAAGGTTCGTTCTATACTTCACAGAACGGCTCCTTCTGGGGATTTTTATGAATATCAAGGGCGTCTCCTAGCCTTGGAGTTGGGGATAAGCAATGAGCAAGCCCGTAACATGATAGAAACTATTGTGTACAAGGGAATGATGCCCTATCTTAAGGCGGTAAAACCCTACCGTCATATCAAAGAAACTATTCAAGCTTTCAAAGATAAGGGATACAAGTTGGCGATTCTGTCAGATTTTCCTCCAGAGCAAAAAGGTGATATTTGGGGGACACGGGAATTGTTCGATGTGATTCGTGGGTCAGAGGAGCTTGGAGCGCTTAAGCCTTCAAAATATACCTTTGGAAGTCTTGCTCTGGAATTGGACTTACCAACGGAAGCCATTCTCTATGTTGGAAATAGTATTACCTCCGATATAGAAGGGGCTAAGAATGCAGGAATGAAGGCGGCCTATATAATGCCGTTTTGGCGTAGCTTGTTTCATTTGCCGTTAAAATCAGCGGATATTTCTTTTAGAAGCTATCGCCAATTAGAAAAAAGTGTGTTAAACTAGTAAGAAGCTTTTGGGTGGGGAATAATATATGTCTATTATTGGAATACTTGTAGCTATTGGTATTTCGTCTGTCATTTCGCTGGCACTCCGTCATATGGACAAAGACAATCGTTCTTTGGATAAGGTCAAGAAATATATCGGCATACAAAAAGAAGATCTTGATACAAAATTTAACGATCAAATGGCTCGTCTTAAAAACGAGTACAATGAGGTGGAAGTAAAACAAACTCAAGCCATTGCAACGGTACGAAATCTTCAAGATAAAATTGGAGAGTTTGACCAATTAACTCAAGAATTTGATACTCGTATTCAAGCTGTAGATGTTATCAACAATAAAATTACTGCCTACGACAATACCTTGAAACAGCTGGTAGAAATGACTGCCAATCTGGAAGAAAATATGCGTCGTGTTGGCTCAGAAACAGCTATTGTAGATAAGCTTGAAAAGCAAATGCATCAATATCAGAAAAATGTGGCTACCTTGGAAGGCCGTGTTTCAAAGCTCGTTGCAGATTTTGCTGAAGAAAATGGAAAGCAGTTGAAGCAGATGGGTGCTGCCCTTATCGAGAGATTCAATGACCAGGTACAAGAACTGGAAAATTCCACGGAAGCTTCTGTTACAAAAAATCAGGAGATTTTACTCAATATTACAAATAGTGTGGCAGAGATTTATTCCAATGCAGCTCAGAAAGCTCAAGATTTGGAAGATCAATCCTTTATTCAGTTGCAAGATAGAACCCAAGAAAATATTGCTCAGCTACAGCGTGCTTTTGATAATGCTATAGAGAAATTACAAGAGGATACTGCAAATCGGGTGGAAAATCTTCAGGAATATCTTTCTGCTCAGATTGCAAGTCTCCATGGAGAATTGGACGAACGAGCTGTTGCTGTGGAGCGGCTTTCCAGTCAGTTGGCAGAGGAAAATTCTGGTAATAGCAAAATTTTAACTCTTGTCCAAAATAAAATTGAAGATCGGGTAAAAGAGCTTGAGGATGAATATGCCCAAGCCTATCAAAGAGCCATGGCAGAAGTTAACGATAAGGAAAGTTCTGCGTTGCAATCTTTTGAAGCCCTCTCTATTCAAAATACTGAAAATCTTCAAAATGATATTGAAGACAAATTGGAGCAGTTGCAGCAGGTGTTTGAAGCTGGTGTTTTGCAGCTTCGTAGTCAGTTGGAAGCTCAGATGCAGCAGGTGGAAGATAATTCTCGTAATTCTGTGGAAACAATTCACTCTCTTCTTAAAGATGAGATTACAGGTTTTCAAGAGGAATCCCAGAATCGCTTGGAAAATATTCAGTCTTCAGTGTATGCAGAGCTTTCCAATTTGCAGGATGAATCCCAGACTCGCTTGGAAAATATCCAATCAAATCTTACCCAAGAGATTGAAAGTATTGAAAATAAGACTGACAGCAAGCTAGAAAGTATTCAGTCTGTCCTTTCTCAAGAGATTGCCCAGTTCCAAGAGGAGGCTCAAAATAAGCTGCAAGATATTCAATCCACCATTACAGATGATGTGGCTGATTTCCAAAGCAGAATAGAAGAGCGATTGGCATTGGCAACATCCAATCTTGATGAAAAAGCAACACAAACAGAAGAAGTTGTTCGTCAGATGGAGGCCTTGGCTCAGCATAATCACCAGTTGGCAGAGAACTTGGCTGAAGCAAACCAGACTCGCATGACTCAGTTGGAAGACAGATATCGAAGTCTTTATGATGAGGCTATGAATTTTGCTTTGGAAAAGGAGCAGTCTGCCTTTGCTGAGTTTGAAACTCGCTCTCAGGAAGATATGGACAGGCTGGAAGCTTCCGCTCGCAGTCAGCTTGAATCTTTGAAAAATCATTTTGATTCAGATTTTGCACAGTTGGAAAATTTTGCCAGCAATCGTTACGATAGCATCCATCAGGACACAGAAGATCGCTTTGCCCAGTTGGAAGATATGGCCAGCGGACGGTATAACGAAATCCAAGGAGATATGGAAAAACGCTTCCAACAGTTGGAGAATTTAGCCAGCAATCGCTACGATAGTATTTATCAGAATACCGAAGACCGCTTTACTGGTCTGGAAAACATGTCTAGTGGACGGTACAACGAAATCCAGGAAGATGTGGAAAATCGCTTCCAGCAGTTGGAGAATTTGGCAAACAATCGTTACGACAGCATCCATCAGGACGCAGAAGACCGCTTTGCTCAGCTGGAAGAAATGGCTAGCGGACGATATAACGAAATCCAGGGAGATGTGGAAAATCGCTTCCGAGAGCTGGAGGATTTAGCAAACAATCGTTACGACAGCATCCATCAGGACACAGAAAACCGCTTTGCTCAGCTGGAAGAAATGGCCAGCGGACGGTACGACGAAATCCAGGGCGATGTGGAAAATCGCTTCCAGCAGTTGGAAAACATGGCTACTGAGCGTTATGACGGCATTCAGCGCTTTACTGAATCCAAGGCTCAGGAAATACAAAGCCTTACTGTATCACGATTTAATACCATTCAGGAAGATTTGGACAATCGTGTGGAAACTATTACTCGTAACACCGAGGAGTCTTTGCACAGAACTCGTGAACTTGTTTCTCAGAATGCAGGTTCCGTGCAGGAAAGCCTTTTGTCTGAGATTGTGGGTATTCGTAGCGATCTGAGTAGCCGTATTCAAGAGGCAGAGGAACAGCTTACTACCGCAACCTTGGCTGCAGAGCAAACTTCTCGTGAAACCATGGAAAAAAGCCAGAGGCTGGAAGACTTGCAGAATCAGCTCCATCTACGGTCTCAGGAATTGGAGGCTCAGTACAATGCGGCCTACCAAGAAGCCCTGTCCAAGGCTCGTCAGCGCCAGGAAGAGATTATTGACCAAGTTCGTCGCTCCATACTGGAAGAAGCAACGCTCATTCAAGAGGAATCTGACCACCAGATTGTCCAGATGCGAGCCGATTTTGAAGCTCGAGTCATTGAGTATCGCCAAGAAGGTGAGCAGCGAATAGAAGATTTCCGTCTCCAGGTAACAAATAGCATTGATTCCATGGAAAATGAAATCAATAATTCTGTAAATGAAATTCAAGATAATCTTGCCACACGTGTTACTGCTGCCCAAACAGCCCTCACAGCAGCTGCCCTGAAGGCTGAGGCTGCTGCTCAAAAGGCAGATGAAAACAATCGTCATGTGGATGAAATGCAGAGTAAGCTGGAGGAAAACACTCGTTTCCTTGAGGAAAAATACGAAGAAGCCTATGCCCATGCTCTGAAAACAGCACAAGAAAAAGAATCTGAAACAATTGATCGATTCCATTCCGACTTTAGCCAAAGTCTTGCTGCAATTCGGGATGAACTTGATGCCCAGCTGTCAGAAATTAGAGGCACCTTGGATACTGATTTGGCTGATTGTAAGGAAGAGTTAGAGCGAAACAAGCAAGCTGTTACCGACACAGTATTCCAGCTGGATACACAAGTGCGTGATGACCTAGATCGGTTGCAAAATCTTTTGGAAACAGGCTTTTCTCAGTGTCATCAGGATGTGGATGCTCGTGCGGCCCTTATCCAAGAAAAGATTCAGGCAATGGAGCAGCAGGTGGAGGACACAGCTTCTACCTTTGCCACCACCTTGGATGAGCGAATTAGCCAGCACCAATATGAAGTTGACGAAAAGAGCCAGCAGATTACCGAAAACATCGAAGCTACAGAAAGCCGCATAAATGAAGCTGTTGAAACCCTTTCTGGAAACTTAAAGAATCGGCTAGCAGAATACAAGGCTCAGATGATGAATACCATCGAAGAAGCTCACACAATTATTAATTCTCGTGATAGTCAGTTACGACAAGAGATTGAAGAAATTCGGCAGAATCTTGATGCAGAAGTGCTTTCCTTCAGTGCAGATGCCCAGCGCATTCGTGATGGATTTGAAACACAAATGGCTCAGTTTCGTGAAGTTGCTGCCCAAGAACAGGATAAAATTCAGGCCAACTTTATGCTTTCTGTTACAGACACAGAAAATCTTTTGAATGCAAGCCTTACGGAAATGAAAGGTCGCCTTGCAGATAGAATTACTGCAGCAGAAGGTCACCTTACCTCAGCTGCCATCACTGCAGAAAATACAGCACGGGAAACAAACCTCCAGTGCCAGACCTTGGAGCAATTGCAAAATCAATTGCAGGAACGGGCTGCGGAGTTGGAAAGCCGATATCAACAAGCCTTTGATCAAGCTATGTTGGAAGCTGAAGAAAAAGAAAGAATTGCCTTGTCTCGCTTTGATTCGCTTTCAACCGAACGAAATGCGGAATTTTTGGCTTCATCTGAGGCAACCTTGGAAAGTATTCGCAATCAATTAGAAGAAACTATCCAAGAATTGCAGGATTATCTGAAAGAAACAAAGGATGATGCCACCACCACCATTTCAAGCTTGGAAGAGCGGGTTCAGGATTTTGACTCTCAGTTACATCGTCAGCTAGATGAAATTCAGGGAACGGTAAGTGAATTCCAGTCAAAAAGTAATGATCGAGCCCAAGAACATGCTGATTTGGTTCAACATTTGGTGGATCAAAGTCGGAATGAATTCAATGAGCAACTGGAAACTCTTAAACAGGAAGTAGAAGATAAACTTGCTACCGTAATGGGAGAAACCCAGCTTTCATGCGACACCAGTTCCAGCAATATTACCATGAGATTGGAGCAGCTGGAAACTGAAGTACAGGATAAGATTGATTGGTTGAAAAGAAATACACAAGAAAATTGTGATGAAACTTCAACCGAATCTTATCAGCGTATTCAGGATTTGCAGCAAAATCTTGAAAGTCGCATCAGTCAATTGAGAGAAGAAAACGAAGAGAATTATTCTCTCTACGAGGAACACTTTCAGGAGATGCTGGAATCATTGCAGGGTAAGGTTGATGATAGACTTGATTCAATCTGGAACAACGCCCAGCACGTCTGTGATGACAGAAGCAATCACGTTTTAGGCATTGTGGAAGATTTCCGCCTTCAGTTGGGAGACAAGGTTTCTCAATTGTGGTCCGATGTTCAGATTACCTGTAATGATCGAGATAATCATTACACCAGTCGTCTTGATGAATTACAGAATCAAGTTAAAGAATATTCTGAGCGAATTTGGGATGATGCCCAGCAACTTTGCGATGACAGAAGCTATCATCTCACCAGTCAGGTAGAAGAATTCCAGCAGCAGGTTGAAAGTCAGGTAAAGGATTTTACTCAGCGTGTTGGAAACCAAGTGTATGACCTAGACCATCGCATTGAAAATGGTATGCAGGATTTGACACAACGAGTTGAAAGTCAAGTTGCAGAACTGGACCAGCGTCTTGGAAATGAGGTTCAGGATTTGACACAACGAGTTGAAAGCCAAGTAGCAGAACTGGACCAACGAGTTGAAAGTGATGTACGAGACTTGACCCAGCGAGTTGAAAGCCAAGTTGCAGAACTGGACCAGCGTCTTGGAAATGAGGTGGGAGATTTGACACAACGTGTTGAAGCCCAAATGACAGAGCTTGACCAACGAGTTGAAAGTGATGTACGAGACTTGACCCAGCGAGTTGAAAACCAGGTAGCAGAGTTGGACCATCGTCTTGGAAACGATGTGGGAGATTTGACACAACGAGTTGAAGCCCAAGTGGAAGATTTGCAGCAGCGGGTAGAAAAGCATTTGGCTCAAATTTGGTTTGATGCTCAGCAAGTTTGTGACGACAGGAGTAACCACGTTTCATCCATTGTGGAAGATTTCCGGGTCCAATTGGGAGACAGGGTTTCCCAGTTGTGGTCTGACATTCAGATTACTTGTAATGAGCGGGATAATCATTACACCAGTCGCTTGGATGATTTGCAGAGCCAAGTGGAAGAATATTCTGAATTCATCTGGAAGGAAGCCCAGCAGCTTTGCGATGATAAAAGTAGTCAAATCACCAGTCAGGTGAATGATCTGCAGCAGCGAGTTGAAAGTCAGGTAGGCCAAGTATGGAGAGAGGCTCAGGACGTCTGTGAAGAAAAAAGCACTCGACTTACTAGCCAAGTAAATGACTTGCAGCAGCGGGTAGAAAGTCATGTTACTCAAGTTTGGAACGATACCCAGCAAATTTGCGATGATAGAAGTACTTCTCTCACTAGCCAGGTAAATGACTTGCAGCAGAAGGTTGAAAGTCAGGTTGCCCAGGTATGGGATGATGCTCAGCGAATTTGTGATGACAAAAGTACCAAAATCACTAACCAGGTAAATGACTTGCAGCAGAAGGTTGAAAGTCAGGTTACCCAGGTATGGGATGATG
>JAZQSR010000048.1:0-13250 GCA_045630225.1 Treponema sp.
CATGGCTACGATCCGACTTAGCATTCCCAGCGGTAGCCTGTTACATCCTCGTAGCCGTCAGGGAAAGACAGGGACCAGCCGTAGTCCCCAGCATTTTCTGCAAGCCACCTTCCCTGCTTTGTCTGGGCAAATTCGTCGGTAATGGATCCAAAGTCTACCGCCACCCCTAGCTGATGCTGGCTTGCCCCTGGAGGAGCAGATTCACGGTCAGCCACGGCCTTTCCCAACTGGCGGACATTTCGCTCGTACAAGTTCTTTTGGTAGTCGTAGGAACGGTAAGTGGAGCTTACCACCAAGTTGATTCCCTCATTCTTTGCAGCCAAAGCCATTTTCCGCAAGGCCTGTTCCACGGGCTGGCGCAATGAAAGGTCATTGCGATTCAAAAGATAAAAATCATTTGGTTTCAAGGCTACAATATCAGCAGGAACAAAGTCAGCTGCAAGATAATGCTTCTTGTCCACCAAGGTCAATAAATCATCTGTATCTGACGCCAGCACCTGCTGCAAGTCTGCCAAAAACTCCTGAGCATCTCCGTTTACAATGCCATCACGAGTCCGCTGGGATAAGGAAGCAAATACTCGTTGTAATTTTTCTATTTCAGAAGTCATTTGTCCCTTCACCTGCCCTTCAACCCTGTTTAAATCTTGACTTGCATTTTTTTCTGTAATGGGTTTTCCCCGCTGACAGGCCCCAGAACTAACACAGAGCACTGCCACCAAAATAATACACATCAGCTTGTTCAACTAAACAACCTCCGTTACACTGAAAATAATATTGAACATATCCATAAAACCTGTAGATTCCAAAGCCCTTCGTGCCTCACTGGAAGGATTCATAATATACAGCATCTTTCCAAATTCCAATCCCAAGGTACTGGACCCTAAAATTGCACTTAATCCTGAAGAATCCATGGAAGTGAGATTGGACAAATCAAGAACCAAGTTATTTTCTTTTACAAGAGCAAAGGCCTTTTGCTGAAGCTCTGTAAAATTATAGGAGTCCAACACACCGAATAATTCCAACAAGTTATAATTTGCGCCTTTTTTTTCTTGAATCTTAAGTTGTTCCATTTGCTCCATCCTTATCTGCAAAAATCTTCATGGCCAAGCAGGTAATGTCAGCTACCTGTTCCTTGGAGGTAAATTCCCGTAAATTCTCGTAGGTAAACTGAGTTATTTTATTTGCAGAATAATTGAGATTTTCCATAATTGATTTTTGGAGACGGGCCTTACCAAAGGATTCACCACGGAGGGACTGGGATTCAATCAAACCCTCAGTACAAGAGAAAATAACATCACCGGGATTCAACTTAATTTTCTTTACCTTTGCATAGGTGCTGATGTCTGGCACAAAACCCAAAACACGGCCGTCACCTTGAATCTCAATGACGTTGTTGTAGGACTGGGTATATAGCATCAAGGTGGGAACACCACAGTTGATGTAATACATGATGTTATCAGAAAAGTCCAACAGGGCAAAAACTCCTGCAAAGAAGGTTCCCCGTGGCAGGTTAAACCGAATGAAATGATTTACCCTCTGAATCAATTCCTTAAAATCGTGTATATCCGACAAAAAGGTTCTGATGATGGACTTCATAATCACCATAGACATACTTGCTGTAATGCCCTTACCGCTCATGGAACCAAGAATCATAATGTGACGGGTATCTGTAAGGCGAATAAAATCGATAAATTCTCCGCCAATATTCCGTGCAGGCACCATCATGTAACCCACATCAATCTTTGGACTGGGAATAAAGTCCATGTTCTCCTGAATAGAGTGGATTATCTGGTCAGACATCTTGATTTCACGGTTGATGGTACCGATAACACCTTCGTTGGCCACACTGTTCATGTAGTAGCCAATCATAAAGAAATAGGGATACAGCTTGGTGAATGTGGTGTAGTCGTATTTGTTGTAGTCGTTTCCCAATTCCTTCTCGTTCAAGAGGATAATACCAAAAACACGATATCCTTCTGCCAAAAGGATACAGGCCTGAGCCGAATCCTTAGCAAAGATTTCCGTCAGTCCAGCTCGGGCACCTGCAAGGGCATGGTTTGACTCCAGCTGATTCTTAAAGGCAATTTGTCTGTTGGCACCCATCATCACGTCAAAGGCAGGATACTCCAAAGGCAAACTGCTGATGGAAGGATAGGAGCTATACACACTGGCAAATTCCTCCCCGTTGCTGATGAGGATATTGATACCATCGCACTTCACTTCTTCACGAAGAATCTGACTCACCTGATTACCAAAATTTTCCACGGAAAGGTTATATTCCAAGTCCGCAAGCTTTTTTTCCAGAAACTTGTCATATCCATCCATCATACCATTGCTTCGACGGGCAATAATCTGAGGCAAAAAATTAGTTCGCAGGAAGATAGCCACCAATGCAAAAATCAAAATGGCAAGAAAGAGCGGTAGGTTATCATCCCGAAACCTTATGGTAAAGATCATGACAACTCCCAGCCCAACAGCTGGAACACAATAAATCCAGACAATCTTAAAACTATTAATCAAAATGGTTTTAGCGTCTAGAATAATATGGATTTTGGCAGCATTATAGGCAAGGTAGATTCCCACCAAGTAACCAAAACTTTTCAAAGTATAAAAGAAGGGTTCAACCTTTACAGCAGCAGTCAAGGCCATGTAGGAAACCGTAACCACAATCAAAGCCACCAAATGAACAAGCAGCCGCTCCTGTTCCAGCCTGTTCTTTGTATTTGCTGGTCTTACAATGATATACAGGGCTGCAACTCCAGGAAAGACATAGTGGAACAAAATATTCCAGACATTCTGCCAACGAAGCACGAAGTTGGAGGCTACATACTGGGTATAAAAATCTAGTCCTGTCTTTGGACTGGCAATAATACTGATGGAGCTTTTAAATACAATATAAACAAAACTGGCCATTATAAGAATTTCCAGTATAAAACTAGCAAGACTCTTTTTCAGGGCTGGATATGCCATGATGGTGAGACAGAAATTAAGCAAAAAGAATTTTTCAAGTATTTCTGAAATGCGCACCACCATAAACATGATGGTATAATTAGGGAAAAAATTAATGAGAATCAGATTGAACAAAACAGATAAGCTATATCCAAAAAGCAATAAAATGCTGTTAACGGTCATCCCGTACATTTTATTTCTATCAACAACGTAGGAATAAATTACCAGAAAAATACACAATAAAGCATTAAGAATAATATAGATCATCAACCTTCAACCTTTGCCACCAGCATAGTCACATCATCACGAAGATGACCATCACAATAGGATTCAACAAGATTTGCCATATCCGCCACAAAATTGCTGGCAGATTTATTGGCACTATTTTTGATGGTTCTCAAATACAAATCAGTTGACCCCAACTCTACTCCATCTTGATCCATAGCCTCTGAAATACCGTCAGAAGCCATCAAAATCAAGTCCCCACGGAACAATCTTTGCTCCGCCACCGTCACATTATCAAGATCGATAATACCAATCAAAGAACAGTTGGAAGAAAGGGGCTTGATTCTATAGCCTTCTGGGGAACGAGTGACGATGATGGGATCTGACATGGAGGCATTGATGTACCGAATGGTCATTTTTTCCGTATCGATAATACCGATAAAAAGAACGGTGTATTTATCCTGCAGCTTCATATCCTTGATGGCACGGTCTATGGAATAGATTACATTGACTAAATCTTCCTTGTCCTCCATGATTTTTACCGTATTCAATACCAAGCCCATAACCAAGGCTGCAGCCAATCCCTTTCCAGAAACATCTCCCAGCATCACCAAGGTTTTATGCTCATTCAAGGGTAACACAGAATAGTAGTCACCAGAAACATTTACCAAGGGCTTAAAGTAGGAGGCAAGATCCAGTCGGTGCACTTCTGGCATTACCATGGGCAAGAAGGATTTTTGTACGTCAGCCAACATGGACCACTCACGAGAAAGCTCGGTAATGACGCTAAGGTTTGTAATAATTTCCTGGCGGTTCAAGAAGCGAACATATTCATTAAAGAGGGTGTCGTAAATAACCTTGTCAAACAGATGGGTGTATTTACAGAAAATATAAAGGTGATACTGCTCCTTTACCAAAAAGAAGCCTCGTGTAGACTTGTAGTCAGTGGTGAGGCCAAAATTCTTGTCGATAAAGTAAAAGCCTTCAGCTCTTACATCGCAGAAATTCACGTCCAAGGTATTCATGGTCTCGGCCTTGCATGTCAGCTTATTGGGACTATTATACAAAACATAATTATTAGTTCTATTGATAAACAAAACAGAACAGTCACCTTGTACTTCCAGAATTTCACCTACAGCATTAAAAAAATCTTCCAGAGAATAACAAAAGCGCAGTTGATGGATAAAATCTGAAAGCAAGGACGTAGGGCCATCTTCAAAAATAGAAATATTGATTTTTCCAAACAAAAATTTCAGCAGGGCATCACCAATCAACTCAAGGGCAACAAAAAGAACGATACAACAAAGCAAGATAAAAATCCAACTTGCCTGAGGAATCAAAAAGATGCTTAAAACAATGAAGATAACAGCAATGACACTGTTTATGCACAACAGACAAATTCTCTGTCTATCCTTGAGCATGAAAACTCCTTATTTTATGTCTAAAACATAAAATTTACGCTATTTTTGAGACAAAACTACCTTTAATTGTAGCATACATTCGAAAAAATTGGAATAAAAACATACGGAGGGAAAATAAGAAAGCCTCTTGAAATCACTATTGTTTCAAGAGGCCTTTAAACACCTATTAATGCTGTAGTTCGGACAAGGCTTTTGGCATGGGAGCCTCGGTGGGTTTTTCTATTTCCATAAACTCCTTCAGCAAATCCTTCTGCTTTGAAGAAAGTTTTGTGGGAACTTCCACCAAAACCTTAATATACAAGTCGCCCTTTTTATTTGTTCCGCTGTAGGGAACACCCTCATTCCGCAAGCGAAGGAGCTTTCCATGGGGAGTTCCAGCAGGAATCTTGAGCTTTATCTTCTTGTCATCCAAGGAAGTAACATTGATGTCAGCTCCAAGAATTGCCTGGGTGGCAGAAATGGGCACAGCACAATACAGGTCGTTGCCACTGCGCTCAAAATACTGGTGCCGAGTTACATGCACCACAATAATCAAGTCACCGGCAGGCCCACCATTGCGACCAGCATCTCCCTGACGGGGAATGGTAATTCGCTTGCCGTTGTCTGCTCCAGCAGGAATCTGAATGTTAATCTTCTTTCGCTTAGGCTGAAGACCAGAGCCACCACACACCTTACAAGGATTATCAATCACAGACCCATCGCCACCACAGGTGGGACAGGTTTGAGCAAAGGCAAAGAAGCCAGTATTTCTGCGAACCTGACCAGAGCCACCACAAGTTCCACAGGTCTTTCTCTGGGCACCATTGGCACCACCTGTTCCATGACAAGTTTCACAGGGCTCTGTGTGCTGGAACTGAACTTGCTTTTCAGTACCGTAAACAGCTTCCTTAAAACTGATTTCTAGGTCATAACGAAGGCTAGCTCCTTGGTTGGGCGCATCGGGAGAACGGCGACGACCACCGCTTCCACCACCAAAGATGTTTCCAAAAATACCACCTAAATCAAAGCCTTCAAACAAGTCGCTAAAGTCAGCGTAAGCGTGGGAATAACCGCCACCGCCGCCACCCATTCCTTCAAGGCCAGCAAAACCATACTGATCATAAATCTGACGTTTTTGCTCGTCAGAAAGAATTTCATAGGCCTCGGTGGCCTCCTTGAATTTTTCTTCAGCTTCTTTATCTCCAGGATTCTTATCTGGATGATATTGAACAGCCAGCTTTCGGTATCCCTTTTTTATCTCATCTTTTGTAGCGTTCTTCTGGACTCCCAGAACTTCATAATAATCCCGCTTTGCCATGCCATGCCTTCCATTAACAAAAATACCGCCGTTATAAAAAACGACGGCTTATACAAGTTGAGGCGGGACCTGTTCTCATAAACGCTTTCCAGGACATCCCGCCTCTTTTATTATTGAACGAACTTATTTGTCGTCGTCTACAACTTCGTAACTTACATCCTCGGCTGTACCCTTGTTAGGTCCAGTACCGCCTGTAGCTCCACTAGCACCAGCATCAGCACCAGTAGCACCACCCATGTCAGGGCCTGCTCCAGCACCAGCTGCCTGCTGCTGCTTGTATACTTCTTCGGCAATCTTGTAGGAAGCCTGCTTCAACTCTTCAGTCTTTGCCTTGATTTCCTCCACATTGTCACCTTCCAAAGCACGCTTCAAGGCAGCAACAGCATCATCAATCTTCTGCTTGTCTGCACCAGCAACCTTGTCTCCCAATTCGTTCATGCTCTTTTCTGTGGCATAAACCAGAGAGTCAGCCTCATTGCGAACCTCTACCTTTTCACGTTCACGCTTGTCGGCCTCAGCATTTGCCTCAGCTTCCTTAACCATGCGGTCAATTTCACTTTCACTCAAGCCACTGGAGCTTTCAATGCGAACAGACTGCTCCTTACCAGTACCCAAGTCCTTAGCAGATACGTGAACAATACCGTTGGCGTCGATGTCGAAGGTTACTTCAATCTGAGGTACTCCACGAGGAGCTGCGGGGATTCCTACCAAGTCAAAGCGTCCCAAAGTTCTGTTCTGGGCAGCCATTTCACGTTCACCCTGCAATACGTGGATGGACACGGCTGTCTGTCCGTCGGCAGCAGTGGAGAAAATCTGACTCTTGCGGGTAGGAATGGTGGTGTTGCGAGGAATGAGCTTGGTGAATACAGCACCCATGGTCTCAATACCCAAAGAAAGAGGTGTTACGTCCAGCAACAATACGTCTTTAACGTCACCACCCAAGATACCGCCCTGGATAGCAGCACCAACAGCAACAGCCTCGTCGGGGTTTACACCCTTAGAACCTTCCTTACCGAACAAGTCCTTTACAACCTGCATTACCTTAGGCATACGGGTAGAACCACCAACCAACAATACCTCGTCAATCTGGTCAGGAGTTACACCGGCATCCTGCATAGCCTTACGACAAGGCTCCTTGGTGCGCTCCAGCAAGTCCTCAGTCATCTGCTCGAACTTGGCACGAGTCAAAGACTTCTGCAAGTGCTTAGGGCCTGTTGCATCGGCGGTAATAAAGGGCAAGTTGATTTCAGTGCTGGCTACAGCAGAAAGCTCAATCTTTGCCTTTTCTGCAGCCTCACGGAGACGCTGGAGAGCCATGCGATCCTGAGACAGGTCAATACCAGTATCAGCCTTGAACTCATCAATGAGCCAGTTGATAATGCGGCGGTCAAAGTCATCTCCACCAAGGTGGGTGTCACCAGCAGTAGATTTAACCTCAAATACACCGTCACCCAATTCCAAGATTGAAATATCGAAGGTACCACCACCCAAGTCGTATACAGCGATGGTCTTTTCTGACTTTGATTCCTTGTTAAAGCCATAGGCCAAGGAAGCTGCAGTGGGCTCGTTAATGATGCGCTTTACATCAAGACCAGCAATCTTACCAGCATCCTTAGTAGCCTGGCGCTGAGCATCGTTAAAGTATGCAGGAACAGTAATTACAGCTTCTGTAACAGTCTGTCCCAAGTAGTCCTCAGCAGTTTTCTTCATCTTCTGGAGGATAAAGGCACTGATTTCCTGTGGGGAATATTCCTTTCCTTCAATATCAATACGAACATCCTCACCGTGATCCACTACTTTGTAGGGTACCATCTTTGCCTCACCAGAAAGCTCGCTATAGCGATGTCCAATAAAACGCTTGATTGAATATACAGTATTTTCTGGGTTGGTAACCATCTGGTTCTTTGCAGGCTGACCTACAATGCGCTCACCCTTGGCAGTAAAGCCAACGATAGAAGGAGTGGTGCGTCCACCTTCAGAGTTCTGAATTACAACAGGCTCTCCACCTTCCATTACAGCAACACAAGAGTTGGTTGTTCCCAAGTCAATTCCAATAATCTTTCCCATATTCGTATCTCCTCTAATTCTCTAAAATCTTTATTCGGCAGTTGATTCAGACTCTTTTCCATCACCAGCAGCAACACTACCATCAGGCATCTGAACCATAACCTTGGCATAACGGATAATTCTATCCTTTAACTTGTATCCCTTTAAATATACTTCCGAGCATACTGGTTCGGCAACCGGCCCCGCCATGCTTCCAATGGCTTCATGGATATTGGAGTCAAAGGCATCTCCCTTTTCTCCGTAGCCAGCCAGATTGTATTTATTTTCCAGCATGGACACCAACTGATTCCGAATCATCTTAACACCATCTACTACACTAGAAACGTCAGTAGCAGTGGCTGCAGCATCCAAGGCTCGGTCAAAATTATCTATGCTTTCCAACAGGTCAGTTAAGAGATTGGCATTAGCATAGTCAAAGGCTTCCTGCTTTTCTTTGATCATTCGCTTGCGATAATTATCAAAGTCTGCCATGGCCATAAGATACTGATTGTGAAGCTCCTTATTTTTTGCTTCCAACTCAGCCTTTTCACCTTCCAGCTTCTGGATGGGATCTTCTTCAACCACATCATCAGACTTTGTCTCACCAGCATCTGTTGTTACAACATTTTCCCCTTGAACCTCACCTTCCTTGTTGGAATCGTTCTGGGACATTTTCTGCTGATCCTGATCTTCCTGTTTCTTCATACCTCTTCTTCCTAACAGCATAAATCAATTTTTTCGTAGCTTTTAGATTTATACCATTTATAAGTTTCTGTCTAAAAGATACTATCTGCACTATTCAATCGTCAACAAATTTTAATATTTTTTTAACTTCTTATAAAAATTGCCAGTGGGGAAAATTATTTCCTTCTTTGTCCTGCATCCAGCAGAGCCGCACCCTGCATTGCTCCATGCACACATTCTCTGCAAAGGCCTGCAGATCCTGGGAATAGGGTGAACTTAGATCCTCTGGATGAAAGGCCAAATCTAGCTCAGACTCCTGATCCTCACCCACCAACCGGCCAAAGGCTCCATTAAATCGTACCAGCTCCTGCACCACAGGAAAAAGATAGTCCAGTCCCTTTTCCTGATACTTTAATTGCAGGAACAAAAGCTGCATCTGCTCAATCTCTTGGTGGGAAAGCTGATAAATAGTATGGTTACTTCCCCCACGAGCCTTTGCCCCAGTTTTTGCAGCAGTCTGACGCCCCAGATTATTACACTGAAGCCATTCGGCAAAATCTGCAAAAAAACTGTCGGGAGTAATGCGCAGGGGCTTTAACACGCTTAAAAACCAAGGCACCGCCCGCCCTGCAGAATAAAACAGACCACAGGCATAGGCCTTATCTGCAGCCAAGCCAATGTCCTTGGAGGAAAAAGTTTTTGTGGGCTGAGGAAGCTCCTGTTCTAGGGAGCTAAAATCAAGGTGGTTGGGATACAGAGAAAGGGCAAAGTTCAGTCGGTCATGGAAAAGCCTAGCGGAATCTCCCTCCTCCTGGGCAAAATCCAAGTCAAAGCCAAAAACAAGCCCGCTTCGATTCAAAAAATCAATTTTTCGTCCAAAGGCCTTTCTTTCAGCTAGGTCAGTTGCAGTGAGGGGCAACTGGAGGGCACAATAGAGTTGACTCAACTCCTGGCATACCTGACCATCTATGACAGAGGGATTCAGATAAAATTTGTAAAAAATATCTGGAGCCTCTTCTTGGGCTCGACTAACAAATCGAAGAAATCCCTCTTTCTTGCTTGTAATAGCCTCATCAGCCACAATCAACCGTGTAATTCCCAGATCCATCAAGGAAGACAGGTCTTTTTCTAGCTGAGAGGCATTAAATTTGTATTCTTTTTCAGATTCCATATATCCTACAGCAAGGCTATTCCAGAGTCAGCACATTGCTTACGCATGGATTCTGGCCATACGCTTACCTGTGTCTCTCCAATATGAGCCTTTCTTAAAAAATACATACACAACCGGGACTGGCCAATACCACCACCCATAGTGGCTGTCAATTCTCCCTTCAAAAGACGTGAATGGAAATACAATTCCTTTCTATCCATACAATTACGAGCTTCCAACTGAGCCAGCAAGGACTCTGGAGACACGCGAATTCCCATAGAAGAAAGCTCAAAGGCACACTTGAGCACAGGATTCCATACAATAAGGTCTCCGTTCAAGCCACGGTGGCCATCTCCTGTTTCCGTAATCCAGTCGTCGTAGTCAGGGGCACGTCCGTCGTGGGGGCGTCCATCTGCCAATGGAGCACCAATACCGATGATAAATACAGCACCGTATTTTTCTGCCACAAGATTTTCCCGCTCCTTGGAGGTAAGGCCAGGATATGATTTTTGCAAATCCTCCGCAAAGATAAAGGTGATTTCATCAGGCAAAATAGGCTTGATGCAGTCGTATCGGTCATAAATAAAGAACTCGGTACGCTTCAAACAGCGATAGATTCGCTTTACCACATCCCGCAGCAAATAGATGGTTCTATCCTCATCCTTCACTGCTAGCTCCCAGTCCCACTGATCCACATACAAGGAATGGGTATTATCCAGTTCCTCATCGCTTCTGATGGCGTTCATGTCAGTGTAAATGCCAAATCCTGCTGGCAAGTTCAAATCCGTTACCTTTACCCGCTTCCATTTTGCCAAAGAATGGACAATCTCCATGGAAGCATCATCCATATCCTTTACAGGAAAGGTTACCGCCCGCTCCACTCCGTTCAAGTCATCGTTAAGACCTGTTCCCTTGGGAACAAAAAGTGGTGCAGTTACACGGGTAAGATTCAGCTCCGTGGATAAAGCTAACTGAAAAAAGTCCTTTATCATGACAATGGCATGCTCTGTCTCTCGGACAGACAACAAGGGTTTATAGTTGTTTGGGATTGCAAGTTGAGACATACATTTCCTACTTGAAAAAGAATTGTAGCTGGATTATACACTTGTCAAAAGCCTTTGTAAAGTAGAAGAAAACCTTGTTTTTCTTTACATTTTTTACATGTTAGTTGACATCTTTGAGGGATTCTGCCATAATGGCGAAATACTGGCGGTTAGGTTCCGAAGGGAGGTGAGTATAATGGCACATATTACAGTTGATGATTCCGAGAATCTGGAAAAAGCAATCAAGCGCTTCAAGCGTCTGGTAGAAAAAGAAGGTATTATCCGTGAATACAAGAAGCGGGAGTATTTTGAAAAGCCTTCCACCATCAAGAACCGCAAGAACAAGACCCTTCAGCGAAAATTGATGAAGAAGAACCGCAAGTCTTCTAGCGGAAGCAGAAATGCTTACTAAGATTGCAACGGCCGTTTGGAACACCAAGCGGCCTTTCCTTTTTCTAGCCAGTCTTTCCCTCCTCCTTACCTTTTTTTCCTGCACCACTTCACCAAAAGATTCCATCCTCTTAGAATGTAACCAAGAAACCCACATTCGCCAAGGTATAGATTTTTATCCCCAAAGTTGGAATGATAAAGCCACTTCTGATGCCAGTCACTGGGAGACTCTTGCACAAGGGATCTTATATACAAACTTTAGTTCCAGCCAATTTCCTTTGCGTTGGCATCTTGTGTCCATAGATTTACACAATCCTGACCTTCAGATTCTTGCCTACCCCACCCGAGAACAGATAGCAGAAAAAGACTCCTTTACAGGAAAAACCACCTGGCAATTTTTACGAGACTCTGGAGCAACCTTAGCGGTCAATGCAAGCCCCTTCAAGGCTCCCCTTACACAGCTCCTTCCTCAACGAAGCATTGTGGGACTTTTCATCAATCAGGGCTACCTCATTTCACCAGCCATTTCACGGTACAGCGCCCTCTGCTTTGAAAAACAGGGTCAACAGTGGATTCCATCAATTATTTCCGACCAAACACGGTATCCACCACAAACAGAACTTGCTCTCGGCGGCTTTTTCACCATACTGCAAGAGGGCCAGATACAACGAATGCCTGCCTGTAGTCTTGATGCCCGCACTGCCATCGGCATTTCTCAAGACAAACGATATCTCTTTATATTATATGTAGAAGGAAACAATAAAAAGGAAAGCATAGGACTTACCTACGAAGAATCTGCCCTCATTTTACAGGCAGCAGGAGCATGGGATGCCCTCCAAATGGATGGCGGTGGCTCTTCATCACTCTCTATTAGAGGAAAATCCATTACAGGCAAACTTCATCGGAGAGGAGCAAATATTTTAGGTTTTGCCACAACCTTTCAGTAAATATCGATTGACCAATCAATGATAATGGACTATCATTATCTTATGGGTATTGTAACATCTCAACAATTAACAAGATACTATGAATTGTACCGAGACACAGAGGTAATTTTTTCAAAGGAAGTTATCAAGACCCTCCACATGGATCCACGTCAAGTATATGTAAAATGTACGGATTCACAATGGCCTTGTATAATTAACTCCACATCTTTTCTAGGAGCCAAAATCATCATCGGTTCCAAGGGTGGAGCTTATGCACGTTTATCCAAAGAAAAGGGAACAGTAAACCTCCGTTTCTGTTTTTCTCAGGGTGAAAAGCAACCTATCAGTTTTTTTGTCAGTGCTCGAGTCCAAGAAATTGTGCCATACATGGAGTCTTCTGACTTAGCCATTGTAAACCTTGCCTATATCCAGCGTCCACCTGACGATTTGATTGAGCTCATTGGTCGTTTGCTAGAAGCAAATACAAATGCCCTGCGGAGACGGGATGAACGTATTGCCATTACAGAAGATTCACTTCGTAAATTAAGCCTAGCAAAGGCTGATGCTATTGTATTTATCGACAATGTTCCCCGCCATTGTATTGTTCGGGACATATCTTTCTCTGGAGCAAAGATTCTCCTATTGGGAGTAGCACAGTTCTTAAACGACAAGAATGCTGTTCTTCGTTTAGAATTCTACGATCCACATGAAATGATCTCTCTTCCTGCCAGTATTGTCAAAACAGATATCGTTCAAGGAAGGAAGGATATTATCATCGTTTGTATCCAGTATGATGCAGCTAATATTCCCATCACCTACAAACTGCATATCAACAACTACTTGACAGGTATGCGTAAGTCTCAGTTATCTACTTACCACTCAGCACCAGTTACTGCCTCAACAGTATCTGCTACACCTCGTGGAATTGATAGTTCTAGCAGTCAAAACGCAAACAACCAACAGGCTAAACCAATGGTTCCTCTGTCAGCAAGAACGAATACCCAAGAAGAAGAAGAGGAAATTGTAGAAGACGAAGATTTACCAGTCTTTTAATACAGTTTCAGTAATCAATACACATACTACAATGAGGACATACTCATGAATACATCAAGTCCCTTA
>JAZQSR010000049.1:0-3189 GCA_045630225.1 Treponema sp.
AGGGCATCTCCATTGGGTTGGAGCAGGGGCTAGAACGTGGATCCTACCAAAAAGCTTTGGAGACGGCAAAAGCAATGTTCTTGGATCAAATTCCTGTAGAAACAATTTCTAAATACACGTCCCTTCCCCTAGAAACAGTTCTAGAACTGGTACAAAACAAGTAGCCTACAGCTTAGCAACCTCACCTTTACTGACGATTTCATCTTTTCTCGTGACCTGTAGGGGAGAATTTGTCTGGTTCCGTCAGGGGAAAGAGCAGGAATTTGAAGTTAGCCTGCAATAAGGAATTGAACAAAGGTTGGAACGTGGAGCTTACGAAAATAAGCTAGAAACGGCAAAAGCAATGTTGTCTTTAGTTTTACCTTTAGACCAGATGCGACTTTACACCTCTCTTTCTCTAGAATCAGTCTTAGAACTAGCACAATCCAAGTAAAACCTGTACGGAAAGATTTTCTCCCCAAATTCTTAGGTAGGCAGCGACAGCTGAAAGTCGGAAAATTGCGATAATCTACAACAGTAGAAATTTAATAATGGACTATTTGAGAGGCTATACGTCACAACATACTAAAAGATTATTTGAAGAGAAAAGAAGGAGAGATTTTGAGCATTGTGATGACAGAAAACGCTTCATTATTTAAAAAAATTTCCTTGCCTTTTTTGTATGGTATATATAAATTAGAAAGAGAGGTTAGTTTTTTTGAACTAACAATACCTACGAAAGCTTTATGTTGGATATAACTGGGTTATATCAACCTAAAACGAGGAGGATTTTATGCAGAGTATAGCACGTGCTCAATTTATCATTGACGGCAACTATACCCGTAAAGGCTTTGCCCACTTAGCAATGCACGGTATTGAGGAAAACTTCTACACAATGGATTTTACCGCCCTAGCAACCTATGTTGCTTCTGTAGTAGAAGCAGAAACTGGTTTGCGCTGTGTGTATTGCGAAAAGAAAATGTACATGGGAACAAATGCTCAAACTGATTTAGGGAATCAGTCTTACTACCGAGCCTTAGATGAGGCAGGTTTCACCCGTTCTACATTTAACCTTCGTTCCCTTGACAGCAAAAGTCCCTACCCTGCCCTCAAAGAAGAGGCCGTGGACACCACCATTGCCTTTGAGGTGGCAAAAACATTTTACAGCAAACCACGTGAAGAACGGTTCAATACCTTGGTGCTGTATGCTGGCGATGGGGATTTAGTTCCAGTGGTACAAGGCTTGCAGGCAGATGGAGTGAGAGTTTTTGTCATCTACTACGATTTTAAGACTACCACTGCTACCACCAGAGCGTCCCAGGCATTATTGGAGGCAGCGGACAAGGTTATCAGTATTTCAAGCTTGCTGGATGAGCGAGTGTCCAAGCAAATTAAATCTATTTTCCGGCCTACAGCATTCCCCCATCGATCTGTTACAGAGGCAATAAGCCTCATGATAGAATCTGAGCGGGAAGAAAAGGCATATAAACCAGATACCTTTATACTCACCCGAGAAATCTTAGAAGAACAGATTGCAGAATGTCGTCAGGATGGGGAAGGATGGGTACTCGGTGCCCAGTTGGGAAAACAGATAGAACAGGTGATGGGATGCAAGCTTCCAGTAAAATTGCGTCCAGAACTGGAAAAATATCCTAAGGTATTTGAAACCAAGGACTCTCCAGCATTCAGTGTTCGTATTCGAAAAGACACTGCCAATCAAAAACAGAGGCCTAAGGTTGTCATTATAAAAAAAAAGAAGGAGGAGGTTTAACATGAGGGGATAAGTCCGGGTAACCGGCCGGAAGCCACCGGAACAAGGGCAGGACCTAGGGGAAACGGTTATAGTATATTCCTATACCCCTTCTTCTATTAGAATACAGAGTGTGCAGGGCAGTATACAGGCTATACGAGTCTCTGGAACCAGATTGAAATGGAGTTTACGATATGAAAAACATGTTCAATCACAACTTATTTAATAGTATAGGAGAAAGACTATGAACTTAAATAACTTATTAAACACAAATCCAGAGTACAAGGAAGGGAATCTTCCCATTGCCTTGTATCGAAACAATATGCAAGCCAGTAAGGGAAATACAGAATCTTACTACGCTCGTATTATTTCTAGAGGTACATGTACCATAGAAGACCTTGCAGCAGACCTTGCTTTGTCAGGGAATACCTTTGGTTTATCTTCTGCTCAATTAGCACAGATAGCACAGGCATTCAATGCGGCAAAGCTGGCAAGAATTAGTGAAGGTTTTACTGTAGACGATGGCATTGCACGAACAAGTGCAAAGATTGAAGGTTCCTTTCTTTCCGAGAACGATACCTTTGATTCAGCTCGTCATAGAGTGAGCCTGTCCATAAGTCCAGTGGCTAAGGCAAAGTCTCAGTTCTCACAGCTGCGTCCAGTAATCAGACAAGGAAATTCAAGCCATCCTACCATTATGGCTGTGTACGACTTGGAATCCCAAGGAGGAGAAATCCTTTCTAAGGGTGGTTTCTTGGAAATAACTGGTACCAAGATTATGATTATTGGAGATCATGGAGATGTGGGGTTGTATTTTGAAAATGTGGATGAACCTGACAAGACGGTAAAACTTACTGCCGATAAGTTGGGAACAAACACTTCTACCCGCCTTGCCTGTGTAGTTCCTGCAACATTAGAAGCAGGCAATTACAAGGTACGGGTAACGACACAGTTTTTAACCTCTAAAACACAGAGGAAAGAACCACAAAGTTATACCTTTAATACTATCTTTACTGTAGTATAAGGTACAGAAAACATAATGTATGGCTGGCATTCTTTGGGATGCCAGTCTTTTTTTTATCTAGCTTAGTTCATTTGAAAATTACTAGTTTAGTATTTTTAAAATCACTAACTTAGAAATTTTTAAAATCGCTGGCTTATTATTTTAAAAATACTAGTCGTTTCTTTGGAAAATTCTAGTCGTTCTTCTACGTGTTAACGACTAGTAATTCTTAAAATAGTAGTCGTTTATTTTTGTGATAACGATTACTATTTTTAAAATTAACGACCAGCGATTCTTAAAATCACTGGCTTATTTCACTTTCAAATTGCTAGCTTAGAGTTTTTTGAAATCGCTAGCTTAGTTTTTCCAGATGAAACTAGTGGCTGGTCTACTTTTGTATACAGGTGGTCTGTACCTTCACTCTAGAAACTCTATATCGGAAAACTTTTACAAAAAA
>JAZQSR010000050.1:0-4870 GCA_045630225.1 Treponema sp.
GTGCAACAGATGAAACTGGATCCAATGGTATTTTCAGACAAGCCTGCATCTGGGGAGTTTCAGTACAAGGAGCTGTCCAAGCAGGAGAATCCTATTGTTGGAGAGGAGGTGGAGGCAATTAGCTTAGAGGAGGATATTAAAAAGTGAGAACATGGTTATATTCAGCGGCAAAGTTTATTCGGGATAATGCAGAGGATGAGAGTGAGATCATGCTTAGTGATAAATTGGATGATATGCTGAACAAGGGAAAGATTCAGTTGGATGATGTGAGAAAACGCTACGAAACATTTAGGCATACTGGACATTCAGATGATACGTGTGGTTTTTTTGACCCCTTTTTAAATACGGAGACGAATGTTCCTCGGAACATAATCGTGATAGATGTTAAGAATGCACTTGAGCATGGATATGCAGAATTTATTGATACTGTGGCACATGAGGCTTGGCATGCTGTTCAGAATGATTTGAAAATGATTGGTGTTAACGGCTCAAACCGTCTAATTTTAGAACCCAGTGCACAGAAAGTTGAAAGAGATGCAGGGTATATGGGAGGGATTATGTATAATAAGTATGCCTTGCAAAATGGCTTGCAATTAAAAAAATTGAGGTGAGCTGAGGTCAAAATGCGATCGCTTCTTATTTTCATTATAATTTGTAGTGCTGTCTCCAATGTGAATGCAAAGATATGGAGAACTATGGATGAGATTGAATTCATAATGCCCTCCATCGTTTACTATTGCGAGTATTTTAACTCATTGCCAGAATCCCTAGAAAATTTTGTGGAAGGATTGGAATATATGGCGTACAGGCCAGATTTGTGGACTGAGAGAAAGCATTTTATGGAGGCAACTGTTTTTAACTACGATATGATACCGCTGTCAGAAAATGTATTGTTGTTTATGGTGGAAAGAAAGGTTGCTGGCATGGAATTGGATTTTGTGTTAGAGAGCGAAGGAGTCAGGAGTTGCTTTCTGTACATTTTGGATACGGGAACGGGATTTCTTTGCACTGAATCAGCCAATGTGTACTGGAAGGGGATGGAGTCTAGGTACAGCTTTTATCACATAATGCAGCACAAAGACAGGAACATGCCTGTGTTCTTATTGAATTTTCAAAGATGCTGGAACAATAGCATTGCCAATTTTTTAATGAACAATTGCCCTGTTTCCATTTATAGAAAAAGACGCTGACGGTACGGACGACCCGCTAACCACCCTGTCCGCCGTTGTGAGCGGGGGTAGAATCAAATGCCAGTGGAAGGTAAAATACACCGCAGACGACGACGATGCGGACAGCCAGAAGGAGCTCGCGGAGAAGGGCTACACCTTGCCAGAATACGCCTTTGTGGTGGAGTGTGGTGGTGCCACCAGTGGGGAGAGCGAATCCATCGGTGGAGGTCAAGCCAGATTACTTTGAGAAGACGCTTGGCCATGCTATACCGAAAGAACTGAAGGAAGACGAGGATTACATTCATTACATACTTGGTCGGGCACAGATAGGCGGTGGCCTTGGCCAGCATTGGGTCGTTATCGAGGACTACAGCGTGACGGAGAAGGGAGTCATAAGGTATGAGTGCGTTGGGTCCAGCAATAATGATGCTGGACGGGAGTTCACCTCTGACACCAACGCCGCCTCTGGCACTAACAAGAAGCTGGCATGGGTAGACAAGATAGAAGTCTATTCGGTAAGACGAAAATAAATTACTTTTAAGGAGAAAGACTATGAAAAGAGTCAAGTTGGTTGTGCTGGCGGTATGCCTGTGCATGGTTTGTGGGGTAGTCGCTGCCCGAGGAGTACCGGAGAGCGATGGAATCTCCAAGGAGACGAAGGAGATGGTGAATTTGCTAGTGCGGATTGATAGGTTGAGTGCCGAGCCCTGTCTGTTCCTGAATCCCAAGAAGGAGAGCTTGTACGCAACGGAGATATGGTACACGGATATATCCACAGGGAAGGTGAATTATGACAGTTGGCCGGGGCTGGCCATGGCGGTTCATTACAATCAGGCCAACGGACTTCTTGTGTCGTCCGAGGATGTTCGTATCTACGACACGGAAATAAAGACACTCAACTTGCATAGCCTTGAGATTTCGGGGAGCCGCATGACGCTCATCAAGTGGAGGTGGGATGGCACGGAGGAACACTTTGAATATGAGATATCGGACAAGGGGCTCAGCATTGTCTCAGAGGATGCCGAGTACGGCGGGTATGAGATAGAAAAGGTGGATGGAGGCTATGATATATACGAGTACAATGATGGAGCAAGGGATCAGTTTCTCGCATATTCCCTGCGGATTGAAGGAGACGAGGCTATTTTTCTGGATGAGACATATGACGTAAGAAGAACATACAAGAATGGCATCCTAGTGGAAGTCTCAGACGAAACGTTTCTTCCTTGGGAAATTTTTCATTACGGAGTCACCAGCGGTGTGGGAGTGTACCGGACAGAGGGAGGCAATATGGGGCCACAGCCGGACAGAAGCCTTGAGCGACGGACAGACAGGGATGGATACCTGACATACGAAAAGATAGAGGTGATAAACGCAGACAACCGAAATGCTACAGAGGTGTATATCGGGGACTCACTCCCCGACACCTCCCATCTTGTGAACTAGCCTCAATGTGATAGGGAAGCATACCCGACTTTTGTGGCGGTATTTCCACCTGAAAGTCGGGTATAAAAATCTGTAATTTCAGAGTTACTCTATACCTCAAGCGAAACATGGCCGGTGGCGAGAAGAAGCGAGTGAGCGAGATAGAGCGGGAACGTGGGCAAGTGCAACAGATGAAACTGGAGCCAATGGCATTTTCAGACAAGCCTGCATCTGGGGAGTTTCAGTACAAGGAGCTGTCCAAGCAGGAGAATCCTATTGTTGGAGAGGAGGTGTCGGCGGAGTTCGTGGGGGAGATGAGTAGAGGGAATGAATCGTGCTATGGTGGACCAGGTTATTTTTTCAGAACAATGGACGAGGCGGCACAAGATTTTGCTATGAAATACAATGATGACTCTATCAGAGATAATGTAGAAATCGCCTCATATATACGCAAGAAGGGGAGTTATTATTTTTATGATGTTCCCCATGGAGGAACAACAGAAGGAGTCACTTCCGATAGGAAAATGAGTGAAGTTGATATCGTAGCCTCGATACATACCCATGCTGCATATAATTCAAGGATAAAAGAATTGCCAGGTGGTGTATATACAAGAACCTCTCTTGTTCCATCATTTTGGGATGTGAAGAGTGTAAAGGAAACAGGACTCCCCTTGTACACCGTAACACCTGATGGCACCATGTTCCTCACGGAGAAGGATATTGAAAGTGAAGCGGGTGTGATTCACTATATCTTCGACGCTGATTTCCCCAGTGACCCAAATTGTCATGTACGGAAGAATTTGCTGGATGCGAATACAATGAGCGACAATGACTATATATCACAAGATGAATATAAAAGAAGGAAGGACCAGAGATGAGAGAAAGGATTCTAGCCTTAGTTTCCATGATGCTGCTTTCGCTTGTAGGTTGCACCAGCACCAGTTCGGTAAAATCTGATGTTGCAAGAAGAGGTGGAGCGATGATGGTATATGTCAATCCTGTACGGGATCAGTATGAATACCTGAAGAAAAATTTTGCCGGCTACAATCCATTTCTCCTGTATGAAAATGTTGAAGATGTTGAAGGTTATGTGAGACACTTAATCGAAACAGATGGATTGTCTTCCCTTTCAAAAAGAGAACATGAGCTGATAATTTTTGATATGGGAAATGATTGGTTCGTACACCTCTATCCAACAGTAGAGGAAGTTACGGGATACATAGTGGATACTTTGCATGAGATTCCTGAAGCCTATTTCATCCTCAACAAGGAGACGGGGGCCATCACCCACTATGCTACAAAATATTCTAACCAGTAATTTTGAAGGCGGAACATGGCTGGTGGCGAGAAGAAGCGGGAACGACTGAGACGGATGGAGGAGCGGATGCACGGCCCGGTTGACCAGGAGGCGGCGGTGGATGAGGCGGAAGTGGAACTGGCTCCTGCTACTGAGACCACGCTACCGGCTGAGAGTCAAAGGGTAGATACTTCAACTAATCTGTCCCAAATGATAAAGACAAGATAAATACTCTTCATCCAGAAATTAGGGATAATGTTACAAAGATGCTACAAAATCTTAGAAAAGATGGAGTTACGGTTGAAATTACATTAGCTTATCGCTCTTATGAAGAACAAGATGCATGGAAAAAGGTTATCGCAGAAGGGAAAAGACAAGGTTTTGATGCTGGTGCAGAATGGATAGATTTTCCCGATTTACCTCATTTTGAAAAAACATTTGGTTTGACACCCAAGAAATTGCGGGAGAAGAAAGAAAAAAATGACACAAAGGATGGTTTTGTAAATGTCAAATAGAATTAAGGTTGTCTGTTCAGCATTGCTATTGTTGGTGGTAAATGTATATTCATTCTGTTTTTCCCCTGAAAGTCCAAAGGAATATCACCAATACGAATATGATCTTGCAGATTATTTACCTCATGCCGATGGAAGAGGTGTGGTATACATAAACAAATCAGACGAGAATGATTGTTATGTTGAAATGTTTTTTTATACTTCCATGTACCAAGTTCATTATCATATTGTTTTCACTAAACAAGATTATAAAGGTTTTTCTCAACAAATTTATTATACTGAGCCTTATGGCATTGAGGAAGCAAAACAAGAAGTACCAAGATTTTTTGAGGGTAAAAGAGATGTAATTCCAATGCAATCAGGAGCAGACATGAAATATGTAAATCTAGCGTTGGAGTTATTAGAAGAGTCAAGATTCCAGGACTAGAACGGAGGTGGACATGAAATCTAACGATGGGTTGTGGAAGTAT
>JAZQSR010000051.1:0-20586 GCA_045630225.1 Treponema sp.
GTGTAAATTTTAGGGGAAAAAAGTTGCAACCTGAGAACCACCCGTTTATAATGTCCTTAACCAATTTTTTTCCCCCCCCCCCCCCGAGCTAGGTGTATTTTCTCGAAAACAAAAAGGTGGGGTAGGGTAGAAGCATTTAAATGAAAGGAGTGCCAGATGGAAAAGTACAGACCTCTTATTTTGAAGATTTTGCTTGCTGTTGGAATCATTGCCATTGTTGGTATTATTGCCTTGGGGTTTATCCTTTATGGTGAGATAAAATCCCAGATGGTGGAAATGCAGTCTACTACTTTGACTGAGAGCATCCCTTATATTCCAGAAGCTATCGAGGTTCAAAAGGAAGATCTTTTAGGTCAAATTGCTTATCTTATGGCTGATTCTGATACTACTTCTAGGGATTTTGCTACTGATGCAACAGCCCGTGAATATCTGCTCGATCTTTGTGAGGTTAGCAGTCTCAGTTCTGCAGCTCTTTTCGATATGCTGGGAAGAACTTTGGTAAGCGTTGGAGAAAGTGACTTTTCTGCTCCTAGTGTACAGAATGTCATTAGCCAGGCAAAGAAAGGTAAAGCTGTTGCCTTAGCTACTCCCAGTGGAGATAAATTCTACATGTCGGCTGCAGGTATTGTAGACGGTGGTCCTCGTGGTAGGCTTATATTGTTGATTCAGTTGGATTTATCTTCTGCCAGTTTCCTTCGGTCTGCGGTGAAGGTTCCCCACACTGAAGTTAGTATTTTTATTGGGGACAAACGTATTTCTTCTACTATCGATGCTCACGGTGATGTTCGACTAAAGGATCAAAAGATTCTTGATACTGTTTATAAGAAAAATGGTGTCTATATTGGCCATACAACGGTAGATAATATTGACTACTTGGCAATGTATACTCGTCTTAATAGTCCTGACTTTACAGAGGATGTAATGATTGCAGTTGTAGAGGTCTTTACCTATGTTAAGGAAGTGTATGTAAACATTGTTTCCTTGGTAGTTATCACTACAACAATTTTGATTTCTCTCATGTCAGTGTTCTTGATTTGTACCTTGCATTACCTGATTGTAAAGCCCATCAAGTCTACCATTCATGCTTTTGAAAACTTGAATGGTGAAGAAGGTGATGTTTCCGATTTGACCTATCGTATCATCAACGAGCATCATGACGAAATTACGGTTATGACCCACGAGGTTAACACCTTTATTGGTCAACAGCAGTCCATGATGATTGATGTAAAGGGAGCTACAGATGTAATCAGAGACATTGGAGATACCTTGGCCAGTACTGCAGCTGAATCTGCCAGTGCTACCCATGAAATTTCTTCTAACATCACTAGTGTAAGTAACCTTGTAGGTAAGGCTAATGGTGCGTTACAACAGATGCAGGGCTTGTTGGATAATAGCGTATCAGGTATTAAGAATCTGGATACCCTTATTGACAGCCAGTCTTCTGGTATTGTTGAATCTTCTAGCGCCATCGAACAGATGGTAGGAAATATCACCTCTGTATCTAATTCTGTCAACAGAATGGCCAAGGAATATCAAGAGTTGATTGAGATTACTGAAAGTGCTCGTCAACGTCAGAATGAAGTTGCTAAACAGGTTGACTACATGGCAGAACAGTCTCGTCACTTGGCAGAAGCTAACAACGTAATTTCTCAGATTGCAAGTCAGACAAACTTGTTGGCCATGAACGCTGCTATTGAGGCTGCTCATGCTGGTGAAGCTGGAAAGGGATTCTCCGTTGTTGCTGACGAAATCCGTAAGCTGGCAGAAAACTCTGCAACTCAGTCCAAGAATATTAAGATGGAATTGGGTAATATTACTAATATTATTCATGACGTTGTAGAAACTTCCGAAGTTTCTGTACAGGAATTCTCAAGGATTACTGGTAAAGTTGGTAGTACAGACCATTTGGTTAGAGAAATTGATAATGCAATGACCGAGCAGCACGAAGCATCTAAACAGGTTCTTCTTGCCTTGCACGAAATAAATGATGCAACAATGCAGGTTCAGCAAACATCTAAACAAATGGCCCGTGACATTAACGGATTGCAAGATTCTGCTAGAAATGTTGAAATCGTTGCAACTAGTGTTGGTAATAGTATGGCAGAAATGACTACTGGTATTAATGAAATCAGTATTACAAGCCAGATTGTTTCTGACCAAGTAATCAAAGCTCGTGATTCTGTTCACGGACTCCAAGAGTTGATTAATAGATTTAAATTGTCCTAATTTATGCAATAATTACGAGGGAATGTTCTGGTGATTGAACATATTATGCATCTTGTTTTACTAGTTTTGTCCAGTTTCTAGTGCATTCCCTCGTTCTCTTCGATTTTTTTTCTAAAAACATTATTTTATCTATTTCTTATTTACAGTTCTTTTGGTATAATAAAAGATAGCTTCCTCCATTTTTTTAACTATGTGAATTTTCTATAGTTTGTTATGGGGTGGGTAGAAGTGAAATAAGGGAGAGATGTATCGTGAAAACAAGAAACAAAATTATCTTCAGAATCATCGTTCCTGTAGTTATCGTTACCTTAGTTGGTTTGATAATTTTAGGTTTTTCCATGTACAATGGAATCAAAAATAAGATGATTGATTTGGAGTTAGAAGAACTTCGAGTCGCAGGGGATTATTTTATAAAAGAGGTAGAAGAAGAAAAACAGCAACTGATTGATTCCATGTTATTTTTGGTAGAAGAAATTGGTTCTGGAAATAGATTAAGTTTAACGTTAGAAGAAACTCGGATTTGGTTACAACGACACGCGATTAACAGAGGTATGTCCAATCTTGCTCTATTTAGGGATAATGGAGAATTAATAACTTCTGCCTACGATGATACTTTTTCTACGGCTGCAGAAAAAAAAGCAATAAGGGAAGCCCTTGCAGGTAAAACTGCGTCGATTGTTTCTGTAGGAGATAACAAGATTTGTAATGCCTGTGCAACTACAATGACTTGGGGGGCCTTCACTTTTGTTGTGCTTGGGGAGTCAACTGTAACTTCTAGGGAATTCTTGAGTAACGCTGTTCAAATCCCTAATACGTATATTAGTGTGTATCTAGATGAAACTCGTTTAGGTACTACTTTAAATACTGACAGTAACTCTACTGTAAGATTAATGGATGAGCATGTCGCAGAAGAGGTGTATAGAGGGAGTGGAGAGTATACAGGTTTAGTATCAATAAATGGTATGGATCTTTTGACATATTATAGAAATATTGGCGTAAAATCTGATAAAAATGGAGGTGAGCTGAACAGTCTTTTTGAAGAAGAAGTTGATGTTTCTATTGCTATTGTAAAGGATTTTTCTGCAATTAAGTCTGCTTACACGTCTATTTTGCAAACTATAGTGTTCCAAACAGTCATCTTGTTGGCTATTGTAGCAACCATGATTATTATCATTGTGTCTCGTTCTATCCTGAAGCCTATTAAAGACTCCATCTCTGCCTTTGAAAATTTGAATGGTGGTAATGGATTGGCTGATCTTACTTATAGAATTGAAGTAAAACGAGAAGATGAAATCGGTACCATGTGTAATGAGGTAAATGGTTTTATCAACACTCAGCAAAATATTATGCAGGACGTAAAAATGTCCAGCAAAGCAATCACCGATATTACAGAAAACTTGGCTTGTTCTGCAGAGGAATCTGCAAGTTCCACTCAACAGATTTCTGCAAATATTTCCAATGTAAACCAGCAAGTGCTCAAGCAGAATCAGGCCTTGCAAGAAGTTCAGATGATTTTGCAGGATAGTGTATCTGGTGTTCAAAGCTTGGATAGTTTGATTGAAAATCAGTCTGCAGGAATTGTTGAGTCCTCTGCTGCCATTGAGCAAATGGTTGGAAATATTTCTGCTGTATCCAATTCCGTTAATCGAATGTCAGAAGAGTTCCAGCAACTTATTGAAATTACAGACAGTGGAAGGCAACGACAGAATGATGTGGCCCGTCAAATCAATAACATGGCGGAGCAATCCCAGCACTTGGCTGAGGCAAATAACGTCATTTCTCAGATTGCAAGCCAAACCAACCTTTTGGCCATGAATGCTGCTATTGAGGCTGCCCACGCAGGTGAAGCTGGAAAGGGATTTTCTGTAGTTGCTGATGAAATCCGCAAACTGGCTGAAAATTCTGCTGCTCAGTCAAAGGCTATTAAGCAGGAATTGAGCAACATTAGCAATATTATTCAAGAAGTTGTTCATACTTCTGAAATTTCTGTTCAGGAATTTGGACAGATTAGTAATAAGGTTTCAAGTACGGAGCGACTTGTAGAAGAAATTGATAATGCCATGATGGAACAGCAAATTTCTTCTAAGCAGGTTCTTACTTCTTTACGAGAAGTTAATGATTCTAGTATGCAGGTTCAAGTAACTTCAAAGAAAATGGCAGAAAATATTGTTCGGCTAGAAAATTCATCTACTAACTTGGACTTTATTGCTTCTACTGTTGCAAATAGCATGTCGGAAATGGATAATGGTATACGGGAAATTGGACGTGCTGCTCAGACTGTATCTGATGAGGTAATTCGTGCTCGAGACTCAGTCAACGTTATGGAAGAAATCTTGAATAAGTTCAAGCTGTACTAAAAGATTGTAACAATACTGCCTTTATGCAAAGGCTTAAAAAAGAACAGGGCACCTTAAGTGAACTCACTTTCGGTGCCCTGTTTTTTTATGCAATCCTTTCTATAACAAAAAGATTGTATTGATTGATTTAGCGTGATTTCATGATTTTAGGAAGGAAGATGGTTCCCAATACAAACACAACCATGGCTGCTGCCCAAGCTGCAATTGGGTTCAATACAAATCCTCCTACCACAAATCCAATGAAGGTACAAACTGCCACAAAGAGTGCATAGGGAATCTGGGTGGCAACGTGCTCCAAGTGGGGACAGCTGGCACCAGTGGAAGACAAGATTGTAGTATCGGAAATGGGAGAAGCATGGTCTCCAAAAACGGCACCACCAATAACGGCTGCCATGGAAATCATTGCAGCATTAACAAGTCCTGCAGGATCCATTCCCAAACCTGTTGCCAAACCTGTTACAATGGGCATTCCGATGGGAATCATAATTCCAAAGGTTCCCCAGCTAGTTCCAGTTGCAAAGGAAATAACGGCAGACAGTACAAAGAGAATACAGGGCAACAGTTGAATGGGGAAGCCACCTTCGCTTACTAGCTGTGACAGATAAATACCCAATCCCAGACCACCGTCGGCACGAGGTGATTTAATGATGGTTCCGATAGACCAAGCCATAGTCAAGATAATCAAGGCAGGCAACATGGACTGGATACCATTACGCAATGCCTCTCCAGCTTCCTTCAAATTCAGTAAGCGACGAGCTAGGTAATAGATATAGGTAGCAGTGAGGGTAAACATAACGGCATACCACAGAGCCATGGAGGAGTCGGTATCGTTGAAGGCGTCTCCTAGGGTCATGGAAGCCATAGCCTGTCCCATGGTGGTGATTGTTTCACCATCAATGGCACTAAGCCAAGTAACAATGGGGAAGAAGGCAACTGCTGTTACAATCAACAAAATGATGGGGAACAACATGTCGATGGGCTTTGCCTTGCTTATTTCTGCTTCTTCCATGGTTCCTGATGCTGGACCGTATTTTTCTTCGTTGAAAAGGATTCCCTTTGCTGCCAAGTCTTCTGATGCCTTCATGGGACCAAAGTCGCGTTTCAGGAAGATGATGGTCAAAACCATAATCAATGCCAGCAATGCGTACAGGTTGTAAGGAATAGCCTTGATGAAGAATTCAAATTCAGTCATGCCCAGCTGCTCGAATCCCTGGGAGTCCCGAACGATGGACATAACGGTAACAACCCAGCTGGAAATAGGAGCGATGATACAAACGGGAGCTGCGGTGGAGTCCAGAATGTAGGCAAGCTTTGCACGGGAAACACCAGTTTTGTCGGAAATTGGTCGCATAACAGTTCCAACAGACATGGAGTTAAAGTAGTCATCGATAAAAATCAAGATACCAAAGATAAAGGTCATGAACTGGGAACTTGTTCCAGTTTTGAGCTTGGAAGAAGCCCAAATACCAAAGGCCCTAGCTGCACCAGTTTTTGTGAGCAAGCCAACCAAACCTCCCAACAAAGCACAGAACAGGAAGATACGAATATTCCATCCATCTGCCAAAGAGTTGGCTACCAAATCAGTAAGCGTCATCAACGCTGTTCCGGGATTACCACCAGCAACAATTAGGGCTCCTGACAAAATCCCCAAAAAGAGGGATACAATTACGTCCTTTGTGAGGAATGCTAAGACGATGGTCAGGAGAGGTGGGATAATTCCCCATAATCCAAAATGTTCCATTTAAAAAACCTCTCGATTCTCGATAAAAGTGACTCATTCTACCATATAATTCTATTTATGCTCAATATTAAGTTGTAACAGAAATGTATATTGTAAGCTCATTTGCTTTGTGGTAGTATTTTGATATGGAACGACCTAAAATTTGTCTTTGCCTTACTGGAAAGACCCTTGCCGAAGATATGGAAATATTGGAAACCTATCGAAACTGGATTGATATGGTGGAATTGCGAGTGGATTATCTTGATCGGGATGAGCGTATGCATATTCGCAAGTTTCCCCAAATGGCAGGTATTCCTTGTATTCTTACTATTCGCCGGAGAATCGATGGTGGATTGTATGTGGAAGGTGAAGCTTCTCGAACCATGCTTTTTGCCCATGGATTAGCCTTTGCAGATCAGGATGTGCGAAAGAATTTTGCTTATGTAGACTTGGAAGAAGATTTTTACGTTCCAAGTTTGCAGGATGCTGCCCTTGCCTTTGGAACAAAAATCATTCGTAGTGCCCATGAAATGAATGGCCCGATTGATGATATCCCTGGCCGATTGGCAAAAATGCGGATCACAGGCTTTGAGATTCCAAAGATTGCTTGTATGCCAAGAAATTTAACTGATGTAACACGGATGTTTCAGCAAGCTGCCACTTTGGAGCCTGGTCAGCAGATACTTTGTGCCATGGGGCCTCTGGGACTCCCTTCTCGGATTTTGGCAGATAAGATAAATTCATATCTTACCTTTGTTTCTCCCCCTTCTGCCGAAAAACTTAAATCCATTGGCCACATTGATCCCCTCACCATGAACAAGATCTACGATTTCCGTGCCATAGATAAAAATACTGATATTTATGGAATCATCGGATATCCGCTGGAGGCTACGGAAAGTCCCACTATCCACAACGGTGGATATCGTAATCATGGAATGAATGCCTGTTATATTCCTATTCGCTGTGAAACGGTGGATGAGGCTATGAATTTTGCAAAGATAACAGGAATAAAGGGGCTTTCTGTTACGGTGCCTCACAAAGAAAGCATTCTTCCTCATTTGGTGGAAAAGTCCCCGGAAGTACGAGAAATTGGAGCCTGCAATACGATTGTTCGGACTGAACGTGGTTGGCATGGCTATAATACCGATGCAGAAGGTGTAATGCTTGCTTTGCAAGAATTCCTTGATACTGATAATTTGAGTCATAGTAAGGTTGCGATTATTGGAGCTGGTGGAGCGGCACGTGCGGTAGCTTATGCGGTGCGTCAGTTGGGAGCAAAGGCATGTATCTTCAATAGAACTGTGTCCCGGGCCAAGGTGATTGCCGATGCCTTTGGTTTTCAGTGGGCTACCTTGGGACCAGAATCTTTGCCCTTGTTTGTAAAGTATTCCGACATCATTATTCAGACTACATCAAAGGGAATGGGGGCAACTCTGCCTGCCACGGAAGAAAATGATCCCTTGTATTTTTATGATTTCCAAGGAACCGAGGCTGTGTACGATATTGTATATCACCCAGAAGTAACTCCCATCATGCATCGTGCGGCCGCTGCAGGGTGCAAGGTTTCCAACGGCTATTCAATGTTGCAATATCAAGCATATCGTCAGTTTAAATATTTTACAGGAGTAGATTACTAATGGCTGAATTATCTCAGGCTGAACAGAAGAAGTTGGTTGGTGCCTATGCAGTGGACAAGTTGCTAGAAGAAGGATTGATTTTTTCTGGCATGAAGATTGGATTAGGGACTGGTTCTACAGCCATGCCCGCCGTGGAGCGACTGGCTCATCACTTGCACTCTGGTACCTTAAAGGATATCAAGGCAGTAGCCACCAGTTTTCAGACTACCATTGCCTGTGAACAGCTGGGAATCCCAGTGTATTCCATGAATGCAGCTGTTATTGGCGGGCAGCTTGATTTGGCCATTGATGGTGCCGATGAGATCAGTCCCGAAAATCACCTTATCAAGGGTGGTGGAGCTGCACTGCTATTGGAAAAAATTGTGGCATATAATGCAAAACAATTTGTGGTGGTGGCAGATTCTTCTAAGGATGTACCACATCTTGGAACTGGTTTTGCCCTGCCTGTGGAGATTATTGCAGAAGCTCGTAGTGCCTTGGTGCGTCAACTGGAAGGTCTTGGAGCCCAGTGCAGTGTGCGTGAAGGTGTTCGCAAGGCAGGCCCTGTGGTGACAGACAACGGCAACTTGATTCTGGATTTGTTGTGGAAGGAGCCTGTGGATGCAGCTGCCTTGGAAGATACAATAAAGAGTTTGGTTGGTGTTGTGGAAGTAGGCTTTTTCACGAAAAACAAGCCCCGTTGCTACATTGCCCGCAAGGATGGGAGCGTTACTGTTCGGTAGTCCACGTTGATGAATTGGAGTGAAGTGTTATGCTTCACTCTGATTGTCTGGAGTTTGTTCTTGGGTGGGGCGTGGTTTTCTGTCTAAGCGGAGCTTTGCGGTAATCAAGGAAATGATGGTGAGACAATGGGTAATCATATTGGCATATGCACCTAAGGCAAGGTCGTAGATAATCCAGAGAATCATGTTGCAGAACATGACGCTCCTCATGCGGCTTGCGTTTCGCTGGATGATGGAAAGTGAAAACAGCATGGCACAGGTGCAAACTATCAGGTCGGGCCAGCCTTTGAACACGATGCAGGTGCCAGTGATGTAGGCTGAGGCAAAAACTGCTGTTACCACAAGTTTTCGTCGGAAGGCTGCTTGTGTCTGTTCCTTTCCTACAAAGTGGAGTATCAGTATTTGTACTGAAGCCAAAAGACAAATCCATGCACCTGCTAGTCCACCCAACAATGCCCAGCTTACACCGAACAAGAAGTTATTCAAAAATTGTCCTGCCAGAATGAATCGTTTGTCCTTGAACTGGACGCAACTCAAGGAGATGATGGCTACAATAACCCCAATAACTTGGGCTAAAACATAGCTCATTCAACAGTCTCCATCTGCTCATCTTCTGATTGGGAAAAAGGTTGTTGTGGTATGGTATCTGTGACAGTTGCTTCAATGTGTCGCATTGGTTTGTTCTTACCATGAAACAAAATGTCATAGCCCTTGTATCCCATGGCGGTAATCATGCCAGAGATAACCTCTTGGGCCCGCTTTTCTACTTCCTGCATAAAGCCGTATTCCATCAGTAATTGCTCTGCATCGGTTTTTCGTTGCTGAACTTCATTCATAACCTCAGAGTTTTCGATTCGGCAAAAGCTGCTAGATTTTTCGTCAAATTTTTCCAGCTTGAGGATTTCGTGGCTTACGATGGTGGCTTCTGGCAGAATAACGGAGATGCTGTTGGTGGTGGTGTCCACGTCAAAGGTGCAATTTTCCAGATTGGGAATGCCACCTTCAATCTTGCCCACATATTTGTAGATGCCGTAACTTTTGAAAAGTCCTCCTATCTTGCTTTTTTTTAGCATAACCACGTCGGTGTAGATGGTGGAAAGGACTCCCAAGCGGGAACAACCCACCAGTTGTCGGAAAACTACGGCATCTAGTTTTCGTCGTTCTTCCCTACCTGCCACAAAGGTACCCACTGCAGTGGAGGCTTTTTTCAAAGAATTTTTGAGGATGAAATAGGCTAGGATTCCGCAAATGAGGGGAACGAGGGAACTTGCTATGGTGGCAATGGCTCCCCACATTCCTGTAGGTTTACGAGGAATTAGGAGGAAGGTGAGGGGAATGAGAATTGCCGGTATCATTAGGAGGCAAATCTTTCCCTTTGTACTCCGAAAAAAATTAACAATCTTGCTCATAATTCCTCCTCGCTCAGTTTTTCTATTTTAAAAGTCGGTTCAAAAGCTGGTCCCGCTGTCGCCAGTTCTTGCTGACCTTTACCTGCAAGTCCAAGTCAACTCGGTAGGGGAAAATCTTTCGCAATGCCTTGATGGATTCCACTCGAATGGTCTTAATCATGGTAGCTCCCTTGCCAATAACCATTCCCTTTTGGCTTTCTCGCTCCACACAGAGGAATGCCCGAACCCACAACTCCTTGCCATTTTTACGCCATTCCATATCTGCAATTTCCACGTAAATGGCGTGGGGAAGCTCGTCGTGAAGTCGATTGATAGCTTGTTCCCGCACAATCTCTGCAATGCGGAAATCCACCTCTTGGTCGGTGTAGTATTCTTCTGGGTACAGCTGGTCTGCCTCGGGAGCCAAGTCGTAGAGAGCTTGGAGCACCTGGTTGATGTTGGTATCCTGTTGGGCGGAAATATCCACCACTCGGCTTGATTCTAGCTTGGGAAAGGTGGTGGCTAAAAAGGTACGAATTAGGGCAACCTTTGAGTCTGCTGCGTCGATTTTGTTGATGGCCACCACCGTCTTGTTCAGGTAGGGAGCGATGAGTGCTGCAGTAAGCTCTTCCTCTTTGCCAGGGGCACGGGTGGAGTCGATGATGTAGAGGATAACATCAGCACTGTCTAGCTGTTCTGCAGCAATGCCTTTGAGCTTAAGGTTCAGCTTTTTCTCTGAGTCGTGGTAGCCAGGTGTGTCCACAAATACCAGCTGTCCCAAGGATGTGTTTACAATGCCACGGACAGCATTTCGGGTGGTTTGAGGAACGGGAGACACGATGGAAACCTTTTCCCCACTGGCAGTGTTCAAAAAGGTGGATTTTCCAGCGGAAGGTCGCCCAACGATGGCCACCACAGCTGTTTTAGGCCCAATAGGCTGAATTTCGTCTTGTTCTGGGGTTGAAATAAAGTCACTCACGGGATGCAGTATAGCATTGTAGCGGTAAATGTAAAAGGGGGACGGGAATGGCGGGAGAACCCACCGTCGCCTTACGCTTCACTGGCGTTCAGAGGGCGGCGTCGGCAGGTGCCCCTCCCGCCATTCCCTCCCACTCTTTCGTTCATGGGCTATACTGCTGAATAGATGGGACTGGTGCTAGAGGGAGTGATTGAGTGGTTCTGTTAATTTTTCGTAGGGGCGGGGGCCTGGTTCACCTGATTGAGTTGCGGAACCTCCTTTGAGTACATCGAAGGTAGTGAATTTATCCTTATATTTATTGAAATAACTATAGCTAGCCACGTTAAGCCAAAAGAGGGTGGAAGGGGGAGATAAAGGCTCATCTTGTAGTAAATCCCTGTCATTATAATTTCCAGTAAGCAAAGCTCCGCGCCCCACTGTGCCAATTTGTTCTATTAATTTTTTTACAAAAGGAGCTCCCTCTGCAGCGAAGTTGTCTTCAAAATCTTGCAAACTAGAAAACTTATTACTACTAATTTCAACTATTGTATCTGATAAGCTTTGTCCGCTATGAATCCGTGAAAGCAAAGTATCAAGTCCTTCTGCAAGATCTTGAGCTTCTAAAGAATTGCTTCCATGAGCAAGATAACTTAAGTACAGAACAGCAAGGTAACCAGTTTTATATGTGGCGGTTATTTCATCACTCGTAAGAGAATATTTGTTACTTGATAATTTTTCTTGTATCTCATTTAGAGCTGTATTTTGATTTATTCCATAGCCGTTCTCATGGCGAATAGTATCTATTGCACCACAAACAGCTTCTGCGGTGCCTTCTATAAACCATGAAGGGAATTTATCTGTTGTTTGATGACTTAGATTGTGTTGAAGTCCTGTAAAACCACGAGTTAAGGTTTCGCACATAAAAGCATGCATCATTTCATGTGCAACGGTAACTTCTAGTTCTTGTCTCCAAAAGTCCTGTAGTTTATTTTCTTCCCACTGAAAATTAGAATAATTGACGATTAGAGTGTATCGAATATCCATGGTTTTGTAAGGACTTTCGTTTCCATACATATATCCCATGTCAAAAATTGCCTTGGCTGTACTAGACTCATTGGTATTCAATGCCAAGCCCATACCAATGACTTGGTCTTTTAAATGTATAAAAGTTTTGGGAAATCTGTTTAATAATGCATTTGTTGCTTGGGGAACAATTTCATCCCGTAGAATTTTCATGAGATGAAAGACATAATTTAAATTCGTGTGTCCCCATAGTGCATTTTTCAGGTTTGTCTCCGTAATTTCTAGGTTTTTATAGTATTTATAATCCTCTAAGGCTATACTTCTTGGAGACTCAGGGGCATTAGAATTATTTCCTTCTTCAGTGTCTTCACTGTGAGATGGGGGATTTGAGGGGGAAACTGTGTCAGGAACATTGTCTTGTCCCAGATTTCCACCGTGAGATGGAGGATTTGAGGGAGAGACTGTGTCAGGAACATTGCCTTTTCCAGTATTTTCTTCACTAGGAGTGGTGGTATCTGAAGATGTGGGATTTGATAGAGTTGGTTCTGGATTTTTAAGCTCGGATTGGTGCTCACAAGCAAGAAAAATACAGATAATGAACAACAGGCAGGTGGGGATAATCTTTGTAAAAATAATCTTCTCTTTCATGGGATGCAGTATAGCATGGTAGGACTAAAAGTGAAAGTGGTAACAGGGAAAATCTAATCAGCCTCGCACTTCACTACGCTCACAGTTCGGCTGCTCAGGGGACCTCCCTGTTGCCCCAACTCTTTCGTTCCTCGGCTATACTGCTGAACAGATGGGGCTGGTTCTGTTACGTAAAATGCTTCAATATGTTATATTCTTTGATATGAAAGCGAATATTTTTTGTTCTAGGGGTGTTTCCCTGATAGTTGTGTGTGTATGTCTCGTTACGGTGTTGCCAGTGGCAGCTCAAGTGTCTGGATCTGGTTCCTTAACTTATCCTGAATCCTACTTTAGCTTTAGGGATGCCATGCTGAATGGCCGTGGAAAGACTGCTCAAGAGTTTGAGGCTCAGTATGCTGCTGTAGTTGCAGAAGTGAAATCCACCAAGTCTGGCTGGGAACGTGATGTGTTGCTTGCTCGTTGCGACTATGTTTTGGGAAGATCATATCGGTATTTAGGAGATACCAAAAAGGCAATCTTGTATTTTGATAAGGCCATAGAGCTTTGCAAAGGAGTACTGGAAAAACATGAGGTGGCAGAAGCCTACGTGGTCTATGCAGATGCTATTTCTCAGAATTGTTCCATTAAACCTAAAACCTATGCCATGACCCAGGGCTCAAAGATTAAAACCTTGGCAAAAAAGGCATTGGAATTAGATCCTACCTATGGAGCTGCCAAATATTTGGAGAATTCCCAAAATATTTTTCCTCCTGCTCCTTTTAACGATTTGAAGGAAGGAATGAAAAATCTTGATGTATTGCTGGATACAAATCAATTTCGCATGGATGAATATGATGTGTATAGTGCCTTGTCTGCTAGGGCTTATGGTTATTTGCAACAGGGCAAGAAAGAAGATGCCTTGTACTGGTATCAGAAAGCTTTGGAATTATATCCAGACAATGTGGCGGTGTTAGAGATCATTCCTTCTATTAAATAGCTTTAGTTTTTACAAGACGGATGGGCGTTTTTATGATAGAATAAAACCATGATGAATCATGAAAATTTACCTCATGTGTATGTGCCTGTAACAGGGATTGAATATCCAGAACAACCTGACCAACCAATTTTATTTCCTAAAAAATTGCGGAATGTAGTGATAGATGAACACTATCCATATCTGGATAAATCTTTTTTTGCCCGTCTCCGTCATGTGGCTATTTATCTTGGAATTTTCGTGTTGGTGTTTCCCGTCCAAAGGATTCGCTATGGCCTAAAGATTGAAGGGCGGGAAAATATCAAAAAAAATAAAAAGCTTTTTGCCAATGGAGCCCTTACCGTATGCAATCACGTGTACCGCTGGGATTTCTTGGCCTGTTTGCAGGCAGTCAGGTGGAGACGGATGTGGTTTCCCGCCCGTCCAGATAATCTGGAAAGTAGTGATGCTGGTTTGATTCGTGGTGCTGGTGGAATTCCTATTCCCACTGGATTTGCTGCCAGTCGCAAGTTTAACGAAGCCTTTGATCAGCTTCATGCAAAGAAAAAGTGGATTCACCTCTTTCCAGAGTCTTGTCGGTGGGATTATTATCAGCCCATTCGACCTTTCAAAAAAGGTGCTTTTGCTATGGCTGTTCGCTATCAGATACCTGTGCTTCCACTTGTTATTACCTTCCGAGAAGCAACAGGAATCCGCAAGTTGCTAGGAACAAAGCATCCCCTCATTACCATTCACATTGGAACACCGCTAGTTCCTGATCCAACTCTTTCTCGCAAGGATGCCATCTGCTGGCTTCGGGATGAGGCCCATAAGCAGATGTGTACCATGGCTGGAATTAAAACTAACGGGTGGCCCTCAGCAGGGGATTGAGTTCTTTTTAGAATTTATTTTTCCAAAGGCTCCATGCCATCTAATACCCACAGAGCAAAGTCTTCCCATTTCCATAGGGGGTGATTTGCTTCAATCACCTTTGTTTTGTGGGTTTGAATCTGAATAAAGTTCATTCCTGTGGCTCTTGCTCCAGCACCATCGGTATCATCTCGGTCTCCCACCATGAGGCAGTTTTGAGGTTCCACAGCTAGATTTTTTGCAATTTCTAAAAATGGACGGGCAGCTGGTTTTTGACTACCAAAATCTTCTGCAGAATAAATCCCACTGATGGTTGCTAGTGTGTCTTCAGAAAAATCCAATGCACGAATTCGCTGTAGTACTCGTGGATAGTCTGAAAATACCACAATTTTTATTCCCTTTTCGTGGAGTTTAGCAAAGACTTGTGGCAGTTGAGGTCGCTGAGAATAATATCGCTTTAGTAAAAAGCACATGGTACCCATGTATCGATTTGCATACCAATTTAATGCATCTTCTGGCTTGAACCCAGTATGTTGACTCATTTGCTTTCCGTACTCAATCTTGTAGGCTTGGGAAGAGCCAAAATCACAGCCTTTAAAGCCCTTCCGAATCTGACGATCTGCCTTGATAAGAAAAAAATCCAAGGGAAGAGCTTTTATCAAGCGAAATGGCAACCCTCTAAAATTATAGAGGGTTCCGTCCAAGTCAAAAATAACTGCTTTGATGTCCGAAAACATTATTTTTTTATCAGCTCCTTAAACATTGCATGACGTTTTTCGTCTTGCATCAGCAAATTCATCTTGAACTGGCCATCTCTTGCACCTTGTTCAATGCTCCGAGCCTTGAATGTTTCAAATGACTCTGGTTGCAGGATAAAGGTAGAAGGATCTTTTACACGGAAGGAATCCCGCTTTGCCTCATACTCACAGTTGATGGCTTTAAGTTTTTTGTCCACCACCACAGAGAAAGCGTCGGCTTTGGTTTGGTCAATAGACTGGTCTGTAAATTCAAAGTACCAGCGGTAGTTGGAATTCTCTACATCGGCAAAGCCTACAAAGAAGCGGGTCATAATACCTGTTTCTTGTTCTGCTTGGTGAACTGCCTCAATAAATTGCCGTTCATGGAGTTTTTCTCCTGTAAGGGAGATAATTCCATTTACCTTCTGGATAAACTGGATGGTAGGGATTGTTCCATAATGACCAGTTACCTCTACCAAGTCGTTCATGTTGTAGCGATAGAGTCCTGCAAAGGTGGTAACGTAAATGCAGTACCGCTTCCCAACTTCTAGTTCATGCAACTGAAGGAATCGTGGATTAGGATTGTCTAAATCCTCTGCAGAGATGAACTCAAAGTAGTGCATGTGGGGGAATAGTACCGTATCATCAGCTCCATTCATTACAAGTCCTGCACGACATTCTGAGGCAAAATAACCGAATTCCTGGTGATTCATTTCTTTTGGGAAGGAATCCTTGAATTTTTCCAAGTATACCTTTGTGTTGCCACAACGCCAGGTAGTTAAAACTTGAATATTAGGCCAGTAATGCTTGGGCAACACTGTGCCGTATTTTTCTTTTAAGGCACGTAATTCTGCTGCTCGTGCTGGATTTGGCTTAAAGTCTGCTGCAATAATCTTTCTGATTTCTGGTTCAATTTTCAGATTTTCGCTGAGGGTTCCATTTTCAATGTCTTTAACGTATTCATCAAAGAATTCATTTACGTTGTTCTGCATTTCTACAATAGTGGAAGGATTTGCTGTGACTAGCAAATGGACGTCTCTTTCTACACCTGTTCTCATGATGGTGTAGTAGCGAGCCTTGTAATCACTGATTGCATAAACCTCATTGTTTTCTGCATATAATCCCTTGATGAACTCAGGACAGTCTCGGCGGGTAACACCAGATACAGAACCATAGACGGTTCCATCAGGAGCGGCACCTTCGATAGCCTTTCCTACAATAGAAGTACAGACATTTTCAAAAACCTTGGGACGATGCATTTGGAATGAGTGGAGCCATAACTTGGTCATCTTACTGTACACATTGTCGTAGTATTCGTTGGTGATAGGAATCCACTTTGGTTCTTTGGTGGTACCGCTGGTGGTGGCATACATCATGGGCTTTCCAGGGAACAGGACGTTTTCTTCTCCATGTTTGTGTCGTTCAATGAATGGACGTAAATCTTCATAATCTGTGGCAGGAACATGCTCTTGCCATCGCTTGAATAATTCTTTGGCATTTGGAGCAGTGAGAATTTCTGCAAAATGGTGGGCTTTTCCCCATTCACTGTCCTTTGCATAGTCGAGGATACGACGTAAGGTTTTTTCCTGTTCACGGGACGCATTTTTAGACGCCTTATCTAATTTTCGTTTTTGAATGTTACCGACTAGTCCAAGAGCAAGTTTAATCTTTAATGAACCTTTTAATTTTGCCATGTTTCCTCCAAAAAATGTGGATATTGATTTTAATCTCAGATTTTAAAGGACTTTTATTTTAATGACAAGAATATTTGCTCTTTAAGTTATAAAAAATTATAATTTATTATAGGTAGAATATGTCAAATTAGAAAAAATCTGCCATAAAAAATGCTGTTATGGAGGGGAAATTTCTTGCCGTTGACATAATTCTGCTAAAGTTTTATAATTCAATAACTTTTTATAGAAAGGAGTGCCCTGTTATGGTTAAAGTTGGTATTAACGGTTTCGGTCGTATTGGACGGATGGTTTTCCGTGCCGCTGTAGAAAACTTTGCAAGTGATATTGAGATTGTAGGTATTAACGATCTTTTGGATCCTGATTACCTGGCTTATATGCTTAAGTACGATTCAGTTCATGGCCAGTTCACTGGTGATGTTAAGGTTGAAGGAAGTACTTTGGTTGTAAACGGAAAGAAAATTCGTCTTACTGCTGAAAGAGATCCTGCTAACCTGAAGTGGGACGAAGTTGCAGCTGACGTTGTTGTTGAGTCCACAGGTCTTTTCTTGGAAGACGAAAAGGCTCGCAAGCACATCACTGCTGGTGCAAAGAAAGTTATCATGTCTGCACCTTCCAAGGATGATACTCCTATGTTCGTATACGGTGTAAACCACACTACCTATGCTGGTCAGGACATCATCTCCAACGCTTCCTGCACCACCAACTGTTTGGCTCCTATCTCCAAGGTTTTGAACGACACCTTCGGAATCAAGCGCGGTTTGATGACAACTATCCATGCTGCAACTGCTACACAGAAGACTGTAGACGGTCCTTCTATGAAGGACTGGCGCGGTGGACGCGGAATCTTGGAAAACATGATTCCTTCTTCCACAGGTGCTGCTAAGGCTGTAGGAAAGGTTCTCCCTGCATTGAACGGAAAGTTGACAGGTATGTCTGTTCGTGTTCCTACTTCTGACGTTTCTTTTGTTGACTTGACTGTAGAGTTGAACAAGGAATGCAAGTACGAAGACATTTGTGCTGCAATGAAGAAGGCTTCTGAAGGCGAATTGAAGGGAATCCTTGGTTACACAGAAGATGCTGTTGTTTCCACAGACTTCCGCCACGATCCTCGCACTTCTATCTTTGATGCCAAGGCTGGTATCCAGCTGGACGGAACTTTTGTTAAGGTTTGTTCTTGGTACGACAACGAATGGGGTTATTCCAACAAGGTATTGGAAATGGCTCGCGTTATCTCAAAGTAAGATAGCAAGGTAAGTTTACCATAGAAACCGGTCTTAGTAGTAAGGCCGGTTTTTTTATTTTTAGGACTTGACGGTCTGTTTTGAGTCAGTCGCTACTACATGCTTTTTGCTTGTACTATAAAGCATGCACTTTGATAGTTCCAGTTCACTGGGGCAGAAGCAGCCTGTAGCAAAAGCTTTGTGATTTCAGCCAGTTCTTGAGGGGAAAATTGCTGGGCCAAGTGACTGCCGTAGGCTGAAGCAGAAGGATTAAGCCATCGAAGGATTTCCTCTTGGGTTAAGCTCCGTTGCTCTGATAGTGGATGGTTCTGAAAGGCAACTTCAAAATCGGCAGAAAGGCTGGTGGCTACCGTCTCTTGGTTCCAGCTAAAGAGGGGATTGGCCCTGTTGCTAAAAAAATCTTCTTCTACGACAGCCATTTTTTGCACCAACGGAGATTCTAAGTGCTGCTGCAACAGGGCGGAAAGTCGCTGCCCCTGGGAAGGAATCTTTTGGTGAAGAATTAATTTCCAGCCGGGAGCCAGCTGATTTTGATTGACAGCTTGCTTTAGACTGTGGCAAAAATTGTTGATAGAAGCCTCCGTGGAAAGAATATCCCGAAGATAGAGTCTGTCAAAGGGGAGTTCCTCCCACTGAGAGCCTTGTTCACCAGCGGGAATGATAAAGCTTCCTAGTTGGAGCTGATTTTGAGCAACTTCTGTTACAAGAGCCAGTTGGGGGCGGAGCAATTCCTCCAAGGTGTTGCTGTATTGCTGAAGAATCTTCATTCCAGCGGCACTGGAACAAACTCCTGCCACTAAACCTTCTGGACTTTGACGCATACATTCCCAAATCAGCAGGCCATCGTCAATGTTCCAGATAAAGTGACGACTGTGGCGGACGGGGGCGGCTAGCTGCAAAATGGTTTTCCGAATATCCTGCAGCATTTGAGACTTTGTACTCATTGCTCGCCGCCGCCATTCTGCTTCGCCCCGAGAAAGGGCCTGTTTGTGGGCTTGGTTCTCTGGACTGTAGGTGAGATTGCCGCCGTCCTTGGTGGGACTTACTTTAAAATGCTCCGTCTGCCACCACAGGTTTTCTAGATTCTGCTGCTCTTGATTGCCAGCACTGGTGTTTCCTCCATTTACCTTCAACAAGGCTTCTTCTTCCAGCAAGGCGGCAATCTGGGCTTCACGTCGGGCCAGTACCTCTTGCCGAATGGAATTTTCGTAGCCCTGGGAACTGGGATTGTAAAAAACTCTACCGTTAAGGGCATCGGGAAGGTATTGCTGGGCTACCCAGTGGTCAGTGTAGGCGTGGGGATACAGATAGCCTGCTCCGTGGCCAAAGCCCTTAGCATCTCGATTGCCATCTTTTAGGTGATTGGGAACCTCGGCATTTTCCTTTTCCACAGCGGCCAGTGCGTCAAAAAAAGCCAGTGAGCTGTTGGATTTTGGTGCGGTGGCAAGATACAGGGCAGCGTGAGCCAGATGGTAGCGGCCTTCTGGTAAGCCCACTCGATCAAAGGCGGCGGCACAGCTTTCTACCACAGAAACTGCCATGGGGTCTGCTAGGCCAGTATCCTCACAGGCGGAAATTAGCATGCGACGAAAAATAAAGCCAGGATCTTCTCCCGCTGTTACCATGCGGGCAAGCCAGTACAGGGCAGCATCTGGGTCTCGACCCCGTAGGCTCTTGATAAAGGCACTGATAACATCGTAGTGATAGTCTCCATCCCTGTCGTAAAGTACCACCTTTTTTTGAATGCTTTCCTCCGCCGCCTCCTTGGTGATGTAAATCTCTGAGCCTTCAGCGGGAACTGGTGGATTTGACTCTGGATTCCACTGTTCTGGAGTGGTTTCCACCGCCAGCTCCAGGGCGTTTAACAGGCTTCTAGCGTCTCCGTTGGCGGTATCCACCAAATGCTCCAAGGCACCTGCTTCAAAAACCACCTTCCAGCGGCCGTAGCCTCGTTCCCTGTCTTGAAGGGCGGCGGTGGCTGCCTGAAAAAGGTGCTTGTTTTCCAAGGGCAACAGCTGGAATACACGGCTACGGCTTACCAGTGCCTTGTTTACCTCAAAAAAGGGATTTTCTGTTGTGGCTCCCACTAAAATAATGGTGCCGTTTTCTACCCAAGGCAATAGAGCATCCTGCTGGGAGCGATTCCAACGGTGCACCTCGTCCACAAAGAGGATGGTGCGACGACTGTAGAGCTTGTAATGTTCTTCTGCTTGGGCAATGGCTTCTCGAATGTTTTGAACACCAGTTAAAACGGCATTTAAAGTGATAAAATTACTTTTCGTGTGATTTGCAATAACCCGTGCTAGGGTAGTTTTTCCTGTGCCTGGGGGACCATAGAAAATCACGGAGGTAAGCTGGTCTGCAGCAATGGCTCTCCGAAGCAACCGCCCCTTGCCTACGATATGTTCCTGCC
>JAZQSR010000052.1:0-5860 GCA_045630225.1 Treponema sp.
CATGGCTACGATCCGACTTAGTAGGGGCCAACTCCATGGTTGCAGCAGGTTCTGTAGTGCCTCCTGGTAAGGAATTCCCTGATAACAGCATGATTATGGGTTCACCTGCTAAGGTTGCCCGTGAAATGAAACCAGAGGAAATTGAAGGTTTCGCTCAAAACTGCCGTTCTTACGTGGCAATGGGACAATTGTACCGAGCTGAATGTAAATAGGCTTTACTTTTCCCGTTCCTCTTGCGGGGCGGGAAATCTTTCAAGACACTATCTTGTTCCATAACATACACCAAGGACAGAGCAATGAAAAAGAAAAGCATTATCCGCCGTGTTGTTATCACCACAGGAGTGATAATACTCGTTATTTTTGCCACCCTCACGGCCTTTACTGTGAGCCTAACCAGTAAAACTTCTCATGCAACTGTTGATGACAATACGCAAATCATTGCTTCATCCTATGCCAGTTACGTGTCTTCCTGGCTTACAGAAAGTATCAATTTGTTAGACTTTTACACTAAAAGTGATGTGGTTATAAATGGTTTTTCTTCCTCAGAGATTGGAGACTGGTTGGCCACCACTGGAAATCGTCGTTCAAAGGAATTGAGTTATGTGCTTTTTATCGATGCAGAAGGAAATAGTTGGTATGATTCTGGTAGACAAGGAAATCATTCTGACCGAGAATATTTCAAGCGGATTATGGGAGGGGAGGATTTTTACATCACCGACCCTACCTTAGCACGTGCCACAGGAATAGTTTCCATCATACTCGTAAAGGCTGCATACAATAGCAATGGAAAAAAGGTGGGTATGTTTGTTGGTGTTAAGGACATTGCTGATATACAAGAAAAGATAGATACCTTCTCTTTGGGAGAACATGGGTATGCCTTTATGCTTTCTGGAGACGGTACCGTCATGGCCCACCACGATGAAGGCTTGGAAATGGCCTGCAATTTTCTTACCGACACGGTTGCTGAACACAAAGATATTCTCTCTGTTGCACAACGTATGGTGGATGGGGAGTCAGGAAGTGCTGTGGTGAATAATTATTTGCAAGAAGGTGAGCAGGAGTTTCTTTTCTATAGTCCTGTAGAGAACACCCATTGGTCTGTGGCTATTGGTGTGCCAGTTTCTCAAATCATGGAACCTTCTTACCGCATTTTGAAGATACTCTTGGTAGCAAATATTGTCAGCACTTTGATTATTATTATTACCATTGTTGTTTTGATGACAGCTTCCTTCAAGCCACTAACAGATGTGGCTGCTAACATAGAGAATATTGCTAGTGGTAATGCTGACTTGACTAAGCGGATTGCTATCAGGCGCAACGACGAGATTGGTTCTGTAGGCCAAGGTTTCAATGGCTTTGTGGAAAAGCTCCATGATATTATCAGTCAGGTGAAAAATTCCAAGAACTCTCTTGCTACAGTGGACAATCAGCTCCAAGCCAGCATCAAAAACACTGATGCAGCCATTCGGGATATTTTAGGGAACATAGACCAAGTGAAGGGGATTCTGGAAAATCAGAATACTAGTGTAGATGGAACTGCCAGTGCGGTTACGGAAATTATTTCAAACATTCAATCCTTGGATTTTATGATTCAAAATTCCACCATGAACGTAAGTCAGGCTTCCGCTGCTACAGAACAGATGATTGGCAATATCAATGCCATTAACATATCCATGGAAAAGATGAGTAATGAATTCCATCAGCTGCAGCAACGTGCCAGTGAGGGAGCCAACAAACAGCAGGCTGTAAATGAACGTATTGCTGAAATAGAAAAGCAGTCGGTAATGTTGCAGGAGGCCAACGTGGCTATTTCTTCCATAGCCAGCCAAACGAACCTCTTGGCCATGAATGCCGCAATAGAAGCTGCCCATGCAGGAGATTCTGGAAAGGGATTTGCAGTAGTTGCAGATGAAATCAGAAAACTTTCTGAAACTTCTTCTTCTCAGTCAAAAACTATTGGTGAACAGCTGAAGAAAATTAAGAGTTCTATTGAAGCTGTTGTTTCTTCCTCCGAGGAATCTAGCCAAGCCTTTTATTCCGTATCGAACAGTATTCGTGAAACGGAGAACTTGGTTCGTCAGATTCGTTCTGCTATGGAAGAGCAAGGACAAGGTTCTAAGCAGGTTTTGGAGTCATTGCGAGATATGGGAGACAGCACCACTAGTGTATCAGACGCTGCAAAAGAAATGAATGCCGGCACAAAACAGATTTTAGATGAGGTTTCCAGACTCAAGGATTCATCCAGCAACTTGAATAGTTCTGTGAATGCCATGGGAACTGGAGCAAAAAAGATTGATGATACTAGTGCCTTGCTGTCTGATATTTCCAATCAGATGAATGCTTCCATCAGGAAAATTGGCTCAGAAATTGACCAGTTTCATGTGTAACTCAGCTGAATGTAAATAAACTAAAAAAGGTGGCTAAAAGCCACCTTTTTTAGTTTCTACAGACAATCCCAATTATATAAAACTCTGGAAAAATCCAGTTGCTGGAGATCTTCTGGAGCTATCAGAAAATTTCCCACTCCTGTGTCTCCCCACAAAATCTCAGCATTTGCTTCTCCCCCGCTATCCATCTGGAACAAAAGATTGGTACAAGCAGCATAGTCTGAGCGAGAAAAACGAGGATCATCTTGGGTAAAGCAGGGATAACCGCCTAACCAATGACCTTCATTCCAGTCTGCCATCTGATTATAAATATCTTCACAGAATATATCGTACAGACTTGTGCCTTCTGGTGGCTGAGAAAGCCCTGTGGCCACAATGGCTTTTTGTAGCTCCTGCTGGAAATCATCATGGGAACAAGGGCCTAACCAAGTGTCTACTAGCTCAAATTCAAGGTGAAACTCCCCAGTAAAGGGAAGCTCTAAGTCATTTTCGCTGGAGGTAGTGGGAATCTTTAAGTCAGCCACTACCGATTCCGTAATGGATTCATCAACTACAGGATGATACACCACTCGCCAATTTTCCTGACTCATCTGGTTATCAAAATCCAAGCCATAGTCCCCATCATCACTGACAAAAAACTGAAGCAAGCCTGTTCTTGGAAAGCCTTCCAAAAGGGGCAACTGCTGACAATCGAATTGTGCCAGCAAAATACAGGGATTTCCCCCTCCATCAGTGGGATAAGGTTCTGCAGGATTCCAGTAAGGAAGACCACCAAATTTGCTGGTAGTAAGGGCTTGTGACGACAAAGCCTTAGTTGCGTGAATCCGAATGGCCTGTCGTTGGGTTTGCTTTTGAATTTGAGCCACAAGGAACTGCTGTTGCTCCAAGGTGAAAAATCCCTCTTGTTCTTTCGTTTTATTTGAAGCAGAAGACGGTGCCGTCGTAGCAGCTCCTTCATTAGCTTGTTGCTGGGATTTATCTAGTCCAAAAAGTTTTTTGAGTAGTCCGCTCATGGTACCTCCAAATTATTTGCCTCTTCCCTAATTATCTGAGAAAAGGCAGTAGTGCTTGCTATTCTGTTTGTACGTAGCCTCCAAAAATCCAGCCTTCTACAGCTGTTTCCCCATCACTTGAGGTGGCTTTTACTTGATACCAGGGAGCCTCAATTCCATCGATAGTCTGATTTTTTGAAGTTGTGGCAATAATCTCTACCATAGTTCCTTGAAGCAATTGTCCTACAACCTGACTTTCTGCTCCAGTTCCTGGGAAGGAGCGCACATTCACATTGTCGCCATCACCAGTGGAAATAAGTCCCGCTTGAGGAGCTTCCAAAGTGATGATATCTTCCTGGGTGATGGTAGAGCCTTCCTGTTCTTGGGCAAAATCTTGTACCAGCTGTTTGATTCCTAGGGACGTGTTCAAGTTCATGGCACTATGGAGTAATTCCTGTTGCACGCCCTTGTCCTTCATGGTGGTAGCCTTTTGTAGCAACTGAACTGCCTCTACATCGCTGTTGGATTTACTTACCATGTCTGTAACTACGTAGCGACTTCTGATTTGCCAGGCTGCAGTGTCAAAGAAAAACACCTCTGTAAAATCGATTCCAGCGTGAGTCACTTGATTTCCTGCTACTACAATGCTGCCAGCTTCCAAGAGTGCGTTTCTGAAGTCAGAAAGACGTGGTCTGGTAAACAACACTGCATCTTGGGTAATAACTGCTGCTTGAGAAGCTGGGGTGGCTTCGCTAGTTCTGATAAAATAATTCTTTCCCTGATACCGTACCTTGTAAAAGTCCACGTTGGGAGTAGTTTCACTGCTGGTCACTAAATCCATCTGAACAGGAGTTGTGTCTAGGAGCTCCAACTTTTGTCCAGCGAGAATCTCCAATGCCCATTCAACGCCACCCTTGCCATTGTCGGAACGAAGAGGTGTATTATCCCGCAAAGCAACTACTGTTTGGGCCATTACAAAGGAACCAAGAACTAGGCTCAATCCCAGAGCTGCAAAAAATTTATTCATTTTCTTTTCCATAGATTTTACCTCACCTTATTACAGACTTTCGCCAAAAAGATAATTCCACACATCGGGGAAAATTGCCATGTCTGATACCAACTCTTCTATTTGTACTGCCACTTCTGGCTTGAGCTTGGCATCAGGATTAGCTGCTAATTCTTTAAGTCGATTGATGGTTTTGATGGCAGTTATATTTTCCTGACTTGTGATTAGGTCTGCGTCCTGAAGATATACTTGACGACCATAGGGCTTTCCATTGTAGATGGTAACTTCCCTAAAACCATTTGATGGAGTTTGGGACAGATTCACTGCCAACATATCACCGGCAGAAATCTTTTCACTGGTAATGCCAATATTTTCTGGAGAACTATAGATATAGACTTCTTTAATTACAGTACAAGCACTGTCTGAGTCTTTAGCAATGAAAATATCACGAGTCCAGTATTCTTCACCGTCAAAGGCTACCATTACGAAATTCAGTGTGTCTTCCTTGCCACTAGAAAGAAGACGAATAGCCTCTTTCTCCTCAATTTGATCTGTGGCAGCATCATAACAAACTGAAAGCACTTCGCCTTTCACCACTTCATCTGCATACACCATTTTTCCCTCTGAGTTTTCCCGATACAAGGGGGTACCGGGATACAAGCTAACGGCAGCCTTCTGTGTGAATGTTTTTTGTGGAACGTTAGGGATTTCTGGATCCTGAATAGAGACCGTTCCACTTGCACCTTCCTGTTTACTACAAGCTGTCATGAATCCTAGGATGCAAACAAGTCCTAGAATCAAAAATTTCTTATTCATTACTTCCTCCTGAATTGACATAAAGTATCTTCATGATTTATAAAAAGTGTATCTGTAAAATCTTATTTTTTCAAGGTTTGTAGGATGGTTTACAGAAAACTTCGTACCCCAAGGGAGTAATTTTCCTTACTTTACCAAATCCTGTATCTGCTATAAAATAGCTCCGTTATGAAAGCTTCCAAAACATTGATTGCCACTCTGCGGGAAGTGCCTGCAGAGGCTGTTATTGCCAGCCATCAGCTGATGCTGCGGGCCGGTTTGATTCGTCGGTTGGGCAATGGCCTTTTTACCTATTTTCCCTTGGGACTCAAGGCCTTCCGCAAGGTGGAAAATATTGTTCGCCAAGAAATGGATGCCATTGGTGCATTGGAATGTAAGCCATCTGTGGTAGTTCCAGGTGAATTGTGGCGGGAGTCAGGCCGCTGGGAAACCATGGGAGCAGGAATGCTCCGTATGAAAAACCGTGTTGACCAGGAATTGGTTGTTAGTCCCACTGCCGAGGAAGCCTTTACTGCACTTGTTCGGGATGAATTGGAATCTTACAAGCAGCTTCCCATTACCTTGTATCAAATCAACACAAAATATCGTGACGAAATTCGTCCTCGCTATGGTGTTATGCGTGGCCGTGAGTTTACCATGAAGGATGCCTATTCCTTCCA
>JAZQSR010000053.1:0-5759 GCA_045630225.1 Treponema sp.
TATAGATGTTTTTAGAGATATTTCTAGGAACATAGCTCTGGTTCAAAAAAATTGTGTGTACAGATTTAGATTTTCCGTGTAAATTCAATCAGATTTTTCAGCTCCATTCTGGCTGCTTCTTAATCTCTAGGTTGACTGGCGTACAAAAATCAAGCTGGAAGTCAGGATTCGTGTAGAAAAAAAACTTTCGTTCAGGGCATATTCACAGGGAGCATTGTACCTGTCCCGCAGGAAATCAATGTCCCTGGAATATTCCTAGAAATTCATATGCTTAATGTCAGGCTTACCATCTTTCAGTTTGTCTAACCAAGCTTCAAAGTCGTGTACAGCCAAGGGCATGGAATAAATATATCCCTGAATAACATTACAGGTAGTTTTATTCAAATAGGAAAGCTGGTGGTGGGTTTCAATTCCTTCTGCCACAGTCTTAATACCAAGTTTTTCTCACATACCCATAAGACTTTCTACAATGGTTTTTGATTTATCTGTAGAAATATCCAAGAAGAATTGTCTGTCGAATTTAATGGTATCAATATCAAATTCTTTTAAAAGACCAAGAGATGAATATCCCACGCCAAAGTCATCCAAAGAACATAAAAATCCTTGGTGATGCATTTCATCAAGACTCTTTTTTACAGCCTTAAATTTATCGCTGTCAAAGAAGATTGATTCTGTCAACTCAAAATCTAATAAGCCTCTCGGTATTTTATACTCCGTTGCCACTTGTATAAAGGTATCCAAGAATCCAGGATTTTGAAAATAATGCTGACGAGAAAGGTTAAAGGAAATAGGGAAGAGCTGTCTACCGCTTTTTTCCCATCGTTGTAATGTTTTGCAAACCTCTGTAAACATGTACAAGTCAAGCTGACAAATTTTGCCATTGCTTTCAAACAGAGGAATAAAGTCAGAAGGATAAATGACTCCTTTTTCGGGATGGAACCAACGAACCAAGGCCTCTGCTCCACAAACAGTTCCTGTATCCAAGCGAACTTTTGGTTGAAGATAAAGTTTAAAGTCACCTCTTTTCAGAGAGTCTTCAAACAGCATGTTTAATTCCTGTTCTTTAAGGAGCTTATTGATAAATTTCTGGTCGTAGAATACTGCAAAGACCTTTTCTGCCACCGCATGTTCATAGGCAACGTGTGCATGATCCTGCAATTGAATAAGCTCATGGGTAGATTCGTCCATGAGGCGGACACCGCAGTGGAATTCTAAATTATAAGGTGTTTCGCTATTCTCATTAAAGGCGGTGATCTCTGCAACCATGTACCGTAGCCGAGATTCTATAATATTTTGATCTCGATCCTTTAAGCAAAGAAAGAAACGGTCTGCAGTAAATCGTCCCACAAATTCATTGGGGTGGAGACATTTTTCTATACAGTGATTAATGTGAAGCAGGAGCCTGTCTCCCTCTTCTTTTCCGAATTGTTCGTTAATCAGCTTAAAATGCTTCATATTCATTAATACGACAGAATATGCATAGGATGGATTGTGTTCAACAATTTCTTTGAACCGAAGGGTAAAGCCATCCTTATTGAGTCCCTGGGTAATGGGATCATAAAATGCAATCTGCTCCATTTCCTTCTTATTCCTTTTGAAGGTATAAGCTGTGGTGATGGTAATAAATCCAAAGATTAAAATTGTGACGATTGAAGTGTAGAAGGTTCGGCTCAGATGCTCATACGCATTTAGAGAAACAAGTTCATCAGGAATAAAAGCGAGTAATCCCCAGTCATTTATTCCCACTGGAGTATAGGATACAAGGAATTTCTCGCCATCTATATTTCTAATTTCCTGGATATCTTGCTGAAGATTTGTAATATTTCCTCTAAGCTGTTGCAGTGCCAATCTATTTTCTTCTATATCGCTAAAGAGAAGATAGTCGTCAAGGAGTCTATGGGATGGTAGATAGCCACCAGTAGGGGAAATAATCATGTTTGCATTTTTATCAACAACGCAACTCACGGTTTCATTGTTCAGTGTCTTTAACTGTATAAATTCTTGCAGTGCACTTTGATTTCTCACACCTATCAACAATCCTACTAGGGAATTGCCATCGGTAATTTGGTGGATGTAATAGATATTATCTTTTCCATCGGAACAAATATGGAACCAATCGGTTCCTGTTACCTCATGTAATTCTTTGTGATGCTGCAAGGTAAATTGGAGGTCAGGCAACATAATGAATTCTGATCCATCTACTGTTTTCTGAATGTCTTTTTCGTCAATGTAATACAGGGCATTAAATACACTTAACTCCTGTTTTCGTTGTAAAATGTCTTCTATTTGGACATCTAGGGCAACTCGTTTTTTAGGATCCAAAGCATCTGCAATCATTTTGATGCTCAGAACTCTTGTATTGATTTCTTTAGCAATGCTTGCTGTATGTTGGAAGGTTAAATCTTGTGTAAATTTTTTAGTTCTTTCAGAAATAAAAGTTTGCACATGGAAGGTATCATATAACATAAAAGCTGAAACAATACAGAACACAACGATGGACATTGTTATACGAAGTCGCAGGGAAAATCGAGAACGTCTTGTTCTTAAACCAAAAATATCAATTTTCATACTTACTCCACTATTTACCAAATTACAAATGAGATTTTACCATAGTTTGAACTTCGGTAAGGTGCTTTCTTATTTCAATTGCATCCAATGGTTCTATCTCTATCATCATGCTTTTATACAACTGTTGTATATCCTCTCGGGCAAGAATCTTTTTGTATCCCTCATGGACTTTTTGGATTACAGCGGCATTAGTCCCTTTGCGAGCCATCAAGAAACTTCTATTTTTACAATAAGCTGTATAGCCGTATTCTCCTACACCCTTTACCCCTGCAAATACACCTTCATCACTGCCTTTTTCGTCAAAAAGAACTACAGGTGTAATGATTCCTGTTTCAACTCCATGTTTTGCTTGAGATTGATGGGAAACTGCAAGGTCAACTTCTCCTTTCATCAAGGCATTTACTGCAAGATTTGCTCCATTGTATGCCACTACTTCTAGTTTTAATCCCAATCCTTCAAAAAGTTTTTTGAGCATAAAATACTCTATACTACTTGTACCACCTACTGCTACTAGTAATGTTTTACCTTTGCCATAGGCTCTTAAACTTTCCAAATCTACAATATTCAAGCGGGCATTTGCAGTCATGACAAAGACTGCAGAACAAAGACTAATTACTGGCTCAAAGTCATTGTATTCAAAGGGTAGTGGTCGATTAGTACGTATATTGGGTGTCACGGCAAAAGCATTTTCACTTCCAATAATAAAAACAGGCTCATTTGCCTTGGTGTCTAAATAATTGCTAAAGGCCACATTTCCACCATCTCCCAACAGAGGTGTAACGGCCTGCAAGAAATTGTCAGAAATAGAAATTGCTCCCTGTCTAATAAAATCATTCGTAGCAACAATGGGTTGATTAAAAATTTCTTCTCCATAAGCTGCAAGGGCCCTGTTTACCCGATCTACTACACCACCAACAGCCCACGGACAAATAACGGTTATAGGTTGTGTTGGCCAATCATCAACCCATGAGTTTAAAATTCCCTTTGTTCCACCAGCATTCAATACAGAGCATATAAATGTAATAAGAATAATTGTACAAAGTTTCTTCATGATTGCCATTTTCTCCTACAGTGTGCAATTATAATACAAAAGGGAAAATAAATCAAAAAAGTTATGGTAATTTCTTGTTTTTTTAGGTGGAATTTGTACTGAAAATTTAGTAGAGGAGTGGGTGTATCCCAGTCGTTGCCGATGTCAAAGGTGTCATGTCTAGGGACTTACCTCGGTAACTAAATTTAGGTATTCTTGTCGCTGTTCTTGAATAGATTGCAAGATTTCCTCTCGATATTTGGAACGATTCACCTGTTCTTCCAATTTTAACCCAGCAAAATCTGTTAACACACCAAATCCTGCTCCTGCAATAAAACCAACAACATTTCCAACTCCAAGAGCAACGCTTCCAATAGCTGTTCCAATAAGAGTTTTTTTCAAAACCTTTTCCCCAGTTTCAGTAATAACCTTTTTTGCCAGCTTTTGAGAAACCTTTCCTGCAAGCTTTTCCACCAGTTCCTTTGTAATCTTACGAGTTAAAAGGCCTGTTGTAACGCCCACCACTCCAGAGGTAAGCCAGCGGGCAGAAGTGGTTCGAGAAAAATTAGGGTCAACCTTTATCATGATGTCATTTAAACTGGTGGAAAGAGTCGCTTGATACATGCCATTTCTGTAAGTGATTTTATTTTCTTCTCGAATGATATCCATTCCTTGCTGCCATTTCTTTTGGGCCTCATGAGAAATCTGAGCAAGTGCTGCTTCTAAATCTTGCTCAGGTATAAGATTCTCTTCCAGTAACTGATCTAGGTATTGACCTGTGCTGGTGTTCACTGCATCCAAGGCAGCTGTCTCTGCTGCTTTATCAGTAAGTTTTGCCACCGTCTGATTAACAGCATCTTTAATCATATTCCACAAACGCAGGTATTCACTGCTGAGGCTATAGTATTTGTCCAGGTAGGCATCAACGTTACCTTCCATGGTGTCAAAATACTGGTTAATTACAGGAATCATTTCTTCCATAGTTTGAGCCTGTACTGTAGCAGAAAAATGTTCCATCTGCTGTGCTGTTCCCACCTTGTATAGGGCTCCATCAATGACCTCTGTTATCATTGTAGTTTTATCTTCTACTGCTCGAAGGAGCTGAGGTTGGCTTAACAGAAACCGTATCCCAAAGAAAATTCCAATTGCTGCAACAATAAGGAAAATCCCAAGTCCTATGGCTACCTTTTTAGAAAGATGGCGGATAGAAACCGTTTCTTTGCCCTGTATTTCCACTAATTTTTCCACAGGAACGGCAACAGAAATAATTCGTTTAGGGTCAAGGTAGAGACAACGGAAAATACAGCTTAAAGCATAAAAGGCAAAGCCACCGCTTAAAAGAATTACTGCCACCACCATATAGAGAGGAAAAACCACTCCATGAGCTGCATTACTCCCTAAAATAGACTGAATAATTGCATCAAAATTGTTCAGAACCGTAGCTACAAGCCCTGCCAACTGATTGTGCTGAAAAGGATTTTCTGAACCCAGCAGGGGAGCCGAAAAAGAAAGTGTTTCCACATTGTTAGAAAGATAAAAAAGAATGAGGCCGTAAATCACCGTACAGAGAAAAAAAATGCAGCCAGAAAAGAGCATTACAATCTGTTCATTTTTTGCTGGATGGTTTGCATCCCCAAAGGGATTTTTCTTAAAATAATTTCTAATTCCAGCCATAGAAAGAACTACCACTGGTAATAACACCATGAGGGTTACATATTCCGAGCGAGACATGATGGAAAGGTACACAGGCAAAATAAGTGCCAATGCAAAGGCCACAATTCCATGGAAACTATAGGCTGCCACTCGCTTTCTGTGGAAATTATAGTAACAGGTATTCCAGAAACCTTGGGGTGGAGTTTGGCAACCAGTTAAAAAATGTTGCTTTCGGAGGGTAACCTGACAACAGGAGTAGAGACAGATGGGAAAAAAGAACAAAAGTACTGCTGTTACGTAAGAATGATATCCGTCTTGAGCCACCCAGTACACAAGACCATGAATTACCGCTAAGGCCAAAAGGTAGAGGCCAGAAAATCGAAGTATAGCTCCCCAGGGGAAATGAAAGTTTTTTGTCACATTGATTTTTTTAGTATTTACCATAAAGAGCTCCTCCTGCCACTGAACTGTAAGTACATTATAAACTATAGAATCTGTCAAGAGATGA
>JAZQSR010000054.1:0-17457 GCA_045630225.1 Treponema sp.
ACAAGAGCTATTCGAGAGGCAGTACGTGGTAACATCTTGAAAGATTACTTGGAACGTAAAGGAGGAGAGACTTTGAGTATCCTAACAGCAGAATATGACTTTGATACAGCTATGACAGTAAAACAGGAAGAAGCCTACGAAGAAGGTATCTCCATCGGCTTGGAACGTGGAGCCTACCAAACCAAGCTGGAGACGGCACGTAAACTTATTACTATGGGACTTTCTCTTGAACAAGTTACACAGGGTACAGGGCTTCCGATAGAAGTAGTTCTAGAAATGACAAAAGAAACATAATCAACTACACCAAACAAAAAAAAAGCTTTCCCAAAGGAAGGCCCCTTTTATTCCATCCCTAACATCTTCTTCTAGGTCGCTAGAGACAAGGGGGCAAGATATTGTAACATCGTGCCCCCACTAACTGGTTTTAGGGAGAACTTCCCCTAAACAATCCATTTTACTAAACCTGAGGGATATTGTCTGGAGTTCCTTATTTTAAGAACTTACCAGACAGTATCCATAGATTTAAGACAGAAATAAGAAATTATTGTACAACATCAGTTGTGTATTTGATAACAATTTGGAATGATTTCTCTGAAATGAAGTTTCCAAAGTGATCTGTTACTCGCAGTACATAATTTCCACCCAGAAGACCAGTTAAGTCTAGATCACCTGCTCCTGTACCATTTATGGTCTTAGTTCTCACAACATTTCCCCTTACATTCTCTAAGGTGTATGTTACTCTATTAGTAGTACGAGGTTTACTATTTACCGTATCAGTAAATTGACCAGGAGCTGTGTCTGGGTCTTCACCAGTAATTATATACAGGACTGGATTTGAAACACCTACACCAACTTGATTATGTAACTCAATAGTAACTACTTGTTGACCACCAATAGCAACTTTTCCTATAGATGTAGCTGTACGTCCTTTTGCTTCAAGGGATGTACCAGTAGTTTTATACCAAGTAAGATTCTTATTGGTCCAATTTAGTCCTCCACCACCACCTGCAGCTCCCATCTGTAGCCAAACGGTATCTTCTTTTACAAAATCTTTAAAGATACCAGCTGTAATAACTTCATCAATTACTCCACTTGTACCTGAAAAACCAGAGGGAGAAAGAGTAACAAGTCCAAATCCAAAATACAAATTAGTAATAGGATTTGTACCATTGTATAGTTTATCCGCAGTCCAACCATTAAAAGACTTCAGTGATTTGTCTTCCTGAGCAGGATCATTATTAAAATCAGCTGGGTAGAATCGATATTTATCAGCAACACCAGTACCAGTAATAGTAACATAACCACCTGGATTAGCATATGCTGGCCCACCAGTAGCACCATCCTTCAGAAGTAAGAAACCATCTAATTTATAAATTAATTCTGTAGCACCAATAATCCATTTAAATTCTGGTAAAGTATTATGTACATCTGGGGTGTTTTGGGCTGGAACGTGGGGCCTACCAAAACAAGCTGGAGACGGCAAAGAGTTTTCTTGCAGAAGGATTACCCCCAGAAATTATTGCTCGTTGTACAAGCCTTCCATTAGATGTTGTTCTGGAGCTAACGAAAGAAACATAATCACCCCAAAGCCCATAAAAAAGGGCTTCCTAAAAAAGGAAGCCCTCGCAATTTACTTGTTAGAACGAATTCTAAAAGTTTATTTTTTATGGATTAGTATTTTCATCATCATACTTGATAACAAAAGGAACTTGGAAGGTAAACTGATATGATGAAGAAGCTGTAACATATAAAGTATAATTACCAGAGTCCATTCCAGTTACTTCCATTTGTGCTGTAGCTGCACCAGAAGCCATAGCTCTTTTAGCCACTGTTCCATCAGCCCGTTTAATCTGATATTCAGCACTAAAAATTGGATGAGCTCGCCCTTCAGCATCCTCCAAATAACCAAGATTAAATGCACGTCCTGCTCCAATATCCACTTCAGCTCCAATATTGAAATAGAGAGTTGTAGCTGCAGCCGTATTACCATTAGCTGCATAGGCCATATTCAATCCAAAGTTATTTTGAGTTTTACCAAGACCTACAGTATTAGTAGATATATCAACTGCATAGTTATTAAGTGCATCTGTTGCTGTACCTTGCAGAGGGTTTGTTGATACCATTAAGGTAGTTGCACTAAGCAAATTAGCTGTTGTACCAGATGACACTACATCTATTAGCCCACTGAGACTTACTCCAGAACCTACAGGCTGTAGTTTCAAATTGCTGAAACCTCCATACCCAGTGTTATTATCATATTTTGCAACAGCTGGATTGAATACATCTCTCCAACCATCCCATCCTGCAATTCTCTGAGGAGAAGCTGCTACTGCTTGACCTGTAAAGCCTTCTGGGTAAAGCTGATAACCATCTGCAGCTGTTAATGCATCGTAAATTTTATAATCAATAGCACGGTCTGTTCCTGGTTCATACTTAGCAGCTTCTACATCTGATTTTATTGCTGCTGTATGCTGTTCATTGTTTTTGAGCATAATATACTTTCCACCTAAATCATAAGTGATGGTATAAACACTAAACAAGAACTTATTTGTGCTATCAAGACGATCAATATTTACTGGACCAGCTTGCCATCTTGAAGCAGGATCTGCACCAACACCAAGATGAACCCAATCAGACTGTCCAAAATCATTCTTTGCTGCAAGACGTACAGCATAAATCCGACCAGTCAACATACGATATTCAATAGATTTATTTCCACCAAGCAATCCACCTGCTTTTGCATAAATTGGGAAAGAGGCTGAAGAGGAGAAATTATCTTTATCAAGCAAATGACGTGGCAAAGTATCTAATTCGATTTTTTCCCACAAAGTTGCACCATCTGTAACTTGCTGTCCATCATATTGATGTTGACCTCCAGCAAACTGGTACTTCTCTGTGATATCTGTAACCTCTAGCAAGAATGTCGTCTCATTATTAGAAGTACTATCCCAAGCGTATTGGACTACATATCCCTCTCCCTCATTATTCACTTTAAGGGAATCCCAATATGCAGCAAAGTTTACAGGGTTCTTGGGCTTTTCATCTAACAACTTAGGCAGAGTTACTGTTCCTGTTGTTTCTCTGTTTCCTTCAATGAACAAGAGATCACTATACACAGCTGTCTTTTGCGTTTGAGTATTCTTGATAAATACCTTGAATAAATATTGTCCCTTAGCAATTTTGTTTGTAATGTTATAGTCAAAAATTCTAGTAAAGGGATTATTAGACTTGACTGTAGTTACACCTGTAGTATCAGAAATTTCAAGACCAGTTGCTGAATCATACAGCCCTACGGAAACCTCAAAGTTAGCTCGTGCAGCTTGAATTTTTGTCTCATCATCAGTATGGAATTCTACAGAAAGATGAACATTTCCTTCAGTACCTATATTATAGGGAGTCAAGGTAATCTTACCTATCGCACTACCACCAGTAAGATCTACAGTAGCAACTCCAGACAATACTGCCGCTCCAGTAGCAGCAATAATGAGGTTTACATCTCCCGCAGGGTCAACACCAAGATTACGCAATTCATTTGTATCATAGGCAGTAAGAGTTAGTGTCCAAATTCCTGCATCCAATCCAGAGTAATCAACTGTTTTGGTTGCTCCATCAACTGTTACCACTGCAGGAGTCATAGAAGCTCGCTTACTTTTGCCTGTAGCTACGTAAGTGTAGTCCCCAACAGCAAGGTCAATTTGTCCAGGAGCGATAGTTCTTAATCTTCCGTCACTTTCAAAGTTAGTAATGATTAAAGAAATATTTCCATCTTTACCTGACAAACGGCCATTTACAGTGGCATCGTCTTCTCCTAGCATGCCGTTTTTGCATCCCGCTAATGCCAACACTAACAATGTCAGTGTAGACACTACAATACTTGCTTTTTTAAGCATAATATCCTCCTAAAAATAAATATATAAAAGTATTGTATCCAATACTTTCCTTACAATATTATTCAGTTTACGAGACTTATGAAGATTCCTCGATAAACATTTTTGCAGTATCTACTAATTTCATTTCACCTATAGTTACCTCCAGTTTTAAGATATATGCATCCACTGCTAAACCAGAATTTGGTATATACACATGAAAATGACTATCTGTACTACTAGGGAAGGTAAGTCCTACATCTGTTCTTGTGTTGTCATCTAAAATAGACCAACGATATGTAGCACCTTTGACGACAGGTGCGTACACATTAATATGTGCATTTGAGGGAAAATCATAACTATCCTGTAGCATACTCTCTTGGTCATATCCCAAATCCCCTGGCAAAAGGTAATTATCATCATGGATTCCAAAGCGGGAATTATACTCCTCTATCATGTAATCTATATCCCCTTTGCAGCCTGTCAAAAGCAGGTTCAAGACAATAATTATGGGAACAAGTTTTCCAATTCTTTTCAAAATATTCCTCCTATTGTTATGGTAACTGAACTGTTTCTTGACCATAGTAAAACCACTCAGAATTTCCTGCTGCGCTCAGAGTACGGAGACGGAATACAAACTTCATATCTTTATCTAACTGGTCTAAAATAATGGGATTCGACTTTGCTACAGTTTTTCGTCCCTGTCCGTCTCTTGCTTGGTATGCAAGCCATGCGGCATCATCATTTATATAGTCATCCAAACTATCAGTAGCTCTCAGTCTGAGCCAAGAAAGTTCATAATTGTTTCCCCATGAGGTTTCACCTATATTCAATGTAACATTCCATGTATCTACTTGTCTGCCTCCAGCCCACACCTTTATATTGGCTTGTGTAGAACTGTGAGATTCTATGATTGGTTGAGACATTAACAAGTTTTGCAAATAAACCCAATTAGAAGATCCACTGTCATTGGAACTACAGATTCGGGCACAATAATTTCTACCAGCTTGCAGAGTCATTTCTAAATCAACACTTGTATCATTCTTTCCCAATCCACCACCAAAATATGCAACGGGATAAGGATTGGTAACAGCTGTTCGTTTTATGCTCAATTCATCATAGGAATACACCTTGCCACCATTATTCACAGCTGTATTCCAAGTACCGTCGTTTGTGGGCATTGTTCCAGTAGCAAAAGATAGTATCTCTAACTTGTAGGACTTGTTATTATAGATTTTAGTATCTCCCCATCCTAAAGTAACAGAGAATCTTCCATCATCCTCAGCATTATTACTCGAAGACACCAAATATGATGGTGCTGCAGGCCGTATAATCAGTTGTGGTATAGTAATGTTGCCAGTAGTCTCCCTGCCAGCTTCCACATACAGATTATCTCTCCATTCTACAGTAGTACCTGCAGGAAGATTCCCTCCAGTAATAGTGAATCGCAACTCATACTCTCCAACAAGTAATGGTGTTGCTTGATTTCTCTGAAATCCTGTGTATGGTAAACTTGTATTAATTACAGTAATATTTGTATTTGAGCGACTCCAAATTGCCCGTGAATTTGCTACCACGGTGTCTGTCTTAGGATAATACAGAGCTATAGCCACCGTAAGCTGTGTAGGATAGCTAGACTGTACAAAGTCTCTGTCTGATTGATTCCAGTTAATTGTCAAGTTTATCGTTCCAGTGCCAGTTCCCATTGGCTTCAAAAGAACACGACACTCAGCATTCCCCACAACATGCACTTGTACAGTGGCTCTTCCGCGTAACAGGGCTGTTGTCCCTGTTCTATCGTAAGCAGTAAGAGTCAATTCCCACAAACCAGGAGCAATATCTGGTAAAGTAACTCTGCCATTGGAGAGAGTGACAACACGTTCCGAAAAACTCATTCTCCCAGTCCTACCAGAAAGTTTAAGTTGATATTGCCCCTGAACTTGTAGGTTTGTCACAGTAATTGGGTCGGGAGCTATAGTTCGTAACGGCTCACTAGAGATAAAATTATCTACAACAATGGTTAAGCTTCGCTCATCACATACTTTTTTTATAGATGTATACTGATGACACGAAAATAATGTACAGAGAATTAAACAAATTAATACTACCTGAAACTGCAGAAAGTGCTTTTTCATTCCTTTTCTCCTATCCACAGCCTATGGCAGCAAAACTGCAGGATAATAGTAACTCCACGGTGTTGCATCAACAACAGCGTTACCCGATTTTGTAACAGTACGTACCCTAAAAGGAAATTGGGTCCCTTTGTTCAACTGTTGCACATCTAAATCAGTAGTAGTACACTCCCGTCGCCAACCTCTACCAATACTTGTATTATTTGCTGGCAGGCTAAAGAGCCTGTTCCATTCTCTATCCATTTCAGCTTCAGTAGGCTTTGTCAATATATCAACGTAATTTCCGCTAGCAAGATAAATAAACTCATATTGATAAGTACAGGTACTACCTGGAATATCTCTGATAGCCATTGCAACATCATAAACATCAATACCATTTAAATGGCGTATATTTTCAATTAAGTGCAGAGAAAAACATGATACAGGCATAAGCAATGAGCCTGTTGGTGGATAAACCCAAGCAGAAACACCCCCTTCGTTATACGCTCGTAGGCGTACGGCATAGTACGTCGTACCTGTATGTCGTTCTATTTCCAGAGAAAGTTCGTCACTATTATTCGTCAATCCCCCTGTTAAGTACAAGGCAGGACTTCCAGTTGCAGATAAGATACTTTCTCCCTTCCAGACAGTTACATTAGCAGGATTCCCTCCACCTCTGGCAGTCCAATCGGCATCATTTCTTGGAGTTACTCCAGAAGTAAATTTCAGTAATTCCAATTCATACCCGTCGTTGTTTGCTACATCTGTCCACTTAAATTGTGCAAGAAACCTATTTGTAAATGTATCATAACTACCAGTTGAAAACGTAAAGTTTGTTGGTGCAGTAGGAACAACACGCTGAGCAAATTCTAAAAGTGGAAAATAACTCCAAGCTGAGGTACCAAAACGATTTACTGCTTGAATACGTACAGCATATTTCTTTCCGTATTCACCCATTTTCAATACAAAAGCTCCCTGACCAGCCAAAAGTCCACCCACCATGTTTGGAGCATCAGCAATATGATTAGAACCATTTGTATAATTATTGGCATCACTTGGAACTGCGTTAAATTGTTGCACCTTATTTCCAGCAACTAGGCTATTCCATGTCTGATCCGTTGTGGGATGAGTACCTGATGTATATTCAATTATTTCCAAGTTATAAGCAGTGGCATTGTATACACCATTCCAATTAAAGGTAACATCAGCTTTCCCATAGTTATTTACCGCTCCTTTAGAATGCGTCGGGTTAGCCGGAGCATTAGGCTTTTGAATTAGCCGTGGAATAGTGATAGTTCCAGTAGTTTGTCTCCCAGGCTCTACATACAAAAGGTCACTCCACTCTACACTACCTACGTCAACAGGAATATTCCCACCTTCTACTCTAAACACCAACTTGTATAGGCCCGCAGGTCTTGCTGTAGTAGTATTTGCTGTAGAATGACCAGTGTATCTGATATTAGATATAGGGAATACTGTATTATTTGCAGCTGCACGTCGCCCCATTTGAGACACTGAATCAGCTATATCTGCATTAGTAACTGCATCACGAAGTAATATCCGCACATATACATCACGAGTAATATTAGTTTGTACAAAAGCTCTATCTAATTCCTGCCAATTTATTCTAATATCTATTGTTCCCTCTCCCCCTTCCACTGGACTAAGGGTAAATCTGGCTTCAGCACTCATATTATTATTGACAGTTACCGTTGTATCCCCCCGCAGTATTGCTACAGCAGGTGCCGTATTTTTATATACCTGTAAAGTTAGGTGCCACGTTCCGTCAGGAATATCTCCCAAGGTGGCTCGGCCATTAGCGAGTGTTATTGTTCGTTCTGGCAAGGTCATCCTACCAGTAGAGCCTGTAAGTTTTAATGTATAACCAGTAGAAAGATCGTTAGAGGTCAACTGTGTAGGGGCAATGGCTCGTAAAGAACCTGTTTCTCTGGTAAAATTTTCAACTACAATAGATAGGCTGCCTGTAGCAACAACTGGGTTCTCTAGCTCCAAGGTCATTTTGGCACAAGAAAACAGTACCACCGTTGCCAGGCACAGCAATGAAACGATTAGTTTTTTTACAACAGAATCATAGCAATCAATGTACCGTAAGCTCCGCTTCAAAAGATTCCTCCTTACTTAATCCTTCACCCTCATTTTGGTTGCCCACATCCCCTTCAGCAACATCTTCTGCAGTGGCATTACCACCCATCACATCTGTATTTCCCACAGAACGAGTTTCTTTTGGCTCGTCCTTTACCGTTATCTTCCCACTCTTTGCCTTTTTCTTATAAGGCAACTGAATTGTGTAACCAATATTTGCACTGAATAAAAAGCCCAGTCTGGCATCATAATCTCCATGCAACCGCAGAGTAATGCCCTTCCAGCCCGCCCCTACTGCCATAGAAGCCACAAAGCTCGGGTGCAACAATCCTGCAATGGCAGTCTTCCCAACATGGCGGTTCCACAGCTGGTGCAGGGCAAAACCCACTCCCAACTCTGCATAAATCACCAAGTCTCTAAAATTTTCAAAGGGAGTAATAGCAATCCCCACAGGAAAATCCAATGCCACAGATATCATCAAAGGTGGTGCCAATGGGTTACCGTATAAGCGGTAGTTATAGGGGAAATCCTTGTTAGGAAAGCCCACAGAACTAATGAGCTGACCTCCCACATAAAAGGGATAAATCAAAAAACTGTTCAAATAGCCCACGGTAAAATCTATATCCACCATGTGGGGATTAGGCAACAAAGAAACACCTGCCAAAATCTCTATTCCATGGCCAGGAGCAGGAAACAGTCCAGGGTCTGCCACCGTAATAATACTTTCCTCTGGCATAGTATCACTGTATTCTGCAGGAGGAATCTCTGGAGTAAACTCCTCGCCTTCTACTAGAACCTCATCCACGCCGATAAGGCGTAACACAGGCCGAGTCCGTGGAGGCAACACGTTGGTCTCCAAATCTATCTTGTAGATGGAGCCATCTTCATGCCCCACCACCATACTGGTATCTGTGGAATTAAAATCAAAAGAAGTAATAGCTGTAATATTGAAGGAAGGAACATAACCCAGATACACACCGTCTTCTAGATTGTAAATCTCAATTCGGTTATCTTGGGTTAAAATAGCTACTCGCCGCTTATCAGACAGCATCTTGGTGTCTACAACAGGGCTACTAGTGGTGATCGACTGTAATACTGTTCCTGTTGGATCCAGCACCACCACGGTATCCTCTGCGGAGGTCACTAGCAGGTTATAAGTCCCCTGGATAAAATGTACTGGCACACTGCTTTCAGTATAAATTTCATGCTCATACATAAAACGCCCGTTAAAAGCATTCCATATAAAAAGTTTGCCATCTCGGGTAGCCGTAGCCAGCTGACTATTATCATCACTAAAGGCCATGCTGTATACATTGGCAACAGTAGCCGCAGCACTCTTAGAAATAAGCTCATTTGTATACCGCAGCTTATAATGGAGTCTCAATTCATCAGTAGCCTCAAAGAACTCAGCTATGTAGTTGGAGTCGTCGCTAAAGGCCAGCAGGTCCACCCCACGTCCATCTGGCACACTATTCATAAAGTGGGGCTCAAACTCTCGAGTTGGTAAAGGCTCCTCATCTGGATTATACGGAATATCCCACACTGCAATAGTTCCATCAGCAGAACCAGCAATAACATGAACCATGCCATCTTCTTCTATAAACATGGAATAATCCAGCACACCAGGAAATTCCACCGCCCCAACAATAGCATGACTGCTACTGTCCACCAAATACACCACATCCTCTTCCAAGTAAGAAATCAATGTATCTGCATCATTCCAAATAAGTTGCTGAATAGGGATATAGGTTTTAAGCACCTCTTGATGAGTGGCACTAGTAATAGACTTTATTTCTGGAGTTTGAACAGAGGTATTTTTAGCTGCCCTTTCATCCTTAGAATCAGCAGCACCCTCCACGCCTTTAGTTTCAGTGTCTTTAGTTTCACTATCTTGAACGTGATTTTCTTCGACTAGATGATCTTCTATCTGACTTTCTTCAGTTGGATTGACTATATTTTGCTCATCTTCTGGTTCTGGCAGAATCTCATCTTCCACAGATAAGTTGCCTCCAGAATCGGTAGCAGTGAGACTAGCAGGTGGAGAGAGAGAGGATGTTGCTACTACTGGTAGGGGTAGAGGGGGGGGGGTATTTTCAGATTTTAAGACAGCACTATCTTCCTGTCCCCATGCAGAAAAGAAAGAAAAAATGAGAAAAAGTATAAAGCTTTGCTGTTTTTTTCCGAACAACCTCATGACACTATAATATCAACATAAACTCCATTTTGCAAGTTTTTTTTTCTCAATTTTCATAAATTTCTTGTAACTTTTTTGTATCTATATACACAGCCCCCAGATATCATGTACGAAACCGTATCTTCCTTCTTTACCCAATGTACCACCATTTCCTCCTTCATTCCAATACACATTACAGGAGACAGTGATATATCATACACAGAATGCTGTTATAGCAATGCACAGGAAGGTGACATGGCACTATAGGGGATGCTGTTGTGCCATGAATAGGGAGTGTAACCTGTACACGGAAGGGAGCTCATTTTAGTTAGAATGAAAGATACATAGTAATTAGAATGAAAGGTACATTCTAGCTAGAATGAATTGATTATAGTAGCTAGTAAGGAGAACTTTTTTTTCAATAATCAAAAAAGTAAAGCTATTTTTTACTATTCTCTATAAGATAAACTTATTCTTAAAAATTTTAGCAACAAGAAGAGCTTATGTCAAGGTTCAAATACAACTTCCATAATTATTAACTTTTGGTAAAATTATGCGAAAATAGAAGAATTTTACATAAAGCAACCTAGACAGAAAAAACACATGGAATTATAGTAGGTAATATTTAGAATAATTTTAGTGTTTGCTATTCCTAAAATTAGGACACACGTCCAATACAATGAACTTTGTTTAGAGGAGGAAAACTCATGGAGAAGAAGGAGATTAAGAAAGTCCTGGTGGCAAACCGGGGCGAGATTGCCATCCGTATTATCCGAGCCTGTCATGACTTGGGCTTAAACACTGTAGCAATCTACTCCAAAGAAGACATTCTCAGTGGCTTTAGAACAGAGGCCGATGAGTCCTACATGGTGGGAGAATCATTGACTCCCCTGGGGGCATATCTTGCTATTGACGAGATTGTAGCCCTTGCAAAAAAACGAGGTGCCGACGCCATCCATCCTGGTTACGGCTTCCTGTCTGAAAACGAAGAATTTGCAAAAGCTTGTGAACGAAACGACATTGTCTTTATCGGCCCTCCTTCCAGCGTTCTTGGACAAATGGGAGACAAGCTCAGTGCAAAGGAACTTGCTCATCGCTGTAATGTTCCTACCATTCCTGGAAGCACCGAGCCCTTGAAGGATGCTGATGATGCAGTTGCCCGAGCCAATAGCTATGGCTATCCTGTTATCTTGAAAGCTGCTGCTGGTGGTGGTGGACGAGGAATGCGCTCCTGCTACAATGACCAAGAAGTTCGCCAAGCCTTCCAGCTGGTAACAGAAGAAGCCCGCAAGTCCTTTGGAAATCCTGCCATTTTTATGGAAAAATTCTTGGTGGAGCCCAAGCACATCGAAGTTCAGATTCTTGCAGACGGCCACGGAAACATTGTTCACCTGTATGAGCGTGATTGCTCCCTCCAGCGCCGCTACCAGAAAGTTGTAGAATTCACTCCCGCCTTCTCCGTTCCTGAGTCCACCTTGGAAAAGCTGCGAAACGAAGCTGTTAAGCTTGCCAAGGAAGTTGGCTATGTTAGCGTTGGTACTGTGGAATTCTTGGTGGACAAGGACAATAACCACTACTTTATCGAGATGAACCCTCGTATTCAGGTAGAGCACACTGTAACTGAAGTTTCCACCGGCATTGACTTGGTTCGTGCCCAGCTGTTGGTGGCCATGGGAGAAAAGCTGAGCCATCCCATCATCGGAATCAATGACCAGAAGGATGTAACCACCCGTGGATTTGCCCTGCAGTGTCGTGTTACCACTGAAGATCCTGAAAATAACTTTGCCCCTGACACCGGAAAGGTTACTGCATACCGCAGTCCCGGTGGAAACGGAATCCGCCTTGACGGAGGAAATATCTACAGCGGTGCCGTAATCTCACCCTACTACGACAGCCTTTTGGTAAAGATTACCTCTTACGACTCCACCTTTGAAGGTGTTGTTCGCAAGGCCCAGCGTGCCCTTACTGAAATGCGTGTTCGTGGTGTAAAGACAAATATTGCCTTCTTGGGAAAGATTCTCCAGAACGAGGTTTTCCTCCGTGGTGGCTGTCACACCAAGTTCATTGACGAAACACCTGAGCTCTTCCAGCTGGATGTATCCAAGGACAGAGCCAACAAGATTCTTAAATACATCGGAAATATCGTAGTAAACGATCCCACCGCTGGTGCCAAGATGTACGATACTCCACGGTTCGTGCCACTGGAGGATGCACCTCCAACTCCTGGCCTCAAGCAGATGCTGGACGAAAAGGGCCCAGATGCAGTATCCAAGTGGGTTTATGAGCAAAAGCAGCTTTTGATTATGGACACCACCATGCGTGATGCCCACCAGTCATTGCTGGCAACTCGTGTCCGTACCCGAGACATGGTAAAGGGAAGCGAAGCCCTAGCACAAATCATGCACAAGTGTTTCTCTCTGGAAATGTGGGGTGGAGCCACCTTTGACGTAGCCTATCGCTTCTTACATGAAGATCCCTGGGAGCGACTGGACTGGTTGCGTCGCAATATTCCCAACATTCCTTTCCAGATGTTGCTCCGTGGTGCAAACGGTGTAGGCTATGCCAACTATCCTGACAATGTAATCAGAAGCTTTGTTCGTGAGGCTGCTGCTGGTGGAATCGATGTATTCCGCATTTTCGACTCCTTGAACTGGATTCCCGGCATGGAAATTGCCATGGATGAGGCTGCCAAGTGCAACAAGCTGGTAGAAGCAGCTATCTGTTACACAGGAGACATTAGCGACCCCAAACGAGACAAGTACACCTTGGACTATTACGTAAAGATGGCAAAGGAGCTGCGTAACCGTGGTGCTCACACCATCGCCATTAAGGATATGTCTGGTCTTCTCAAGCCCTACGCCGCCAAGATGTTGGTGCGAGCCTTGAAGGATGCCTTGGACTGCCCAGTTCACCTGCACACCCACGACACCAGTGGAAACCAGGTGGCAGCATACCTTTTGGCAGCAGAAGAAGGTGTAGACATTGTAGACTGCGCTATTTCCAGCATGTCTGGTCTTACCAGTCAGCCTTCCATCAACTCCATCCAGACTGCACTGGCAGGAACAGAGCGTGATCCTGGCTTTGAAATTACCAAGCTGGAGCGTCTCAGCGAGTACTGGGAAGATGTTCGCAAGCGCTACGATGTCTTCGAGTCCGACCTAAAGTCTCCCCTTACCGAAATCTACCGCTACGAAATTCCTGGCGGTCAGTATTCCAACCTGAGACCACAGGTGGCAAGCCTTGGTTTGGGCCACCGCTTTGACGAAGTGCGGGAAATGTTCTGTACCGTTAACAAGATGCTGGGTGACATTGTAAAGGTAACTCCTTCCTCCAAGATGGTTGGTGACTTGGCTATCTTTATGGTTCAGAATGACTTGACTCCCGAAAACATTGTGGAGCGCGGAAAGAACCTTGCCTTCCCTGATTCTGTAGTAAGCTATTTTGAGGGAATGATGGGTCAGCCTGCTTGGGGATTCCAGCCCGCTGGCTTGCAGGAAGTGGTACTCAAGGGAAAGAAACCCATTACCTGCCGCCCTGGAGAGCTCTTGCCTCCAGCAGACTTTGAGGCTGCTCGCAACCACTTGAAAAAGTTCAAGGAAGATCCCACCGACCGTGATGTCCTTAGCTACCTGTTCTATCCAAAGGTAGTGGAAGACTTCTTCAAGAAGCGCGAAGAATACGGCTACATCACCCGCTTGGGAAGCCATGTCTTCTTCCATGGTCTTGCTGTAGGTGAAACAAACAAGGTAAACATTGAGGACGGAAAGACCTTGGTTATCAAGTACCTTGGTTTGGGAGACTTGGACGAAGAAGGAATGCGTACCGTAAACTTTGAGCTGAACGGTATCCGCCGTGACGTAAAGGTTCGGGACAATACCATGAGCGAAAATCTTGCCCTTACCCGCATGGCCGACAAGAACGTACCTGGTGAAATTGGAACCTCCATTCCTGGTAGCGTCAGCAAGGTTATGGTAAAGGCTGGAGATGTGGTGGAAGAAAATCAAGTTTTGGCCATCATCGAAGCCATGAAGATGGAAACTAGCATTACCGCTCCCATGAAGGGTGAGGTAAAAGAGGTTCTCATCAATCAGGGGCAGTCTGTAAAGGCTGGTGAGCTCTTGATTATTATGGAAGCTCAGTAAAATCACTGTTTTGTAATGAAATAAACCGACTGTTGTAGTATAATGCAGCAGTCGGTTTTTATTTTAATAATCCAATGGAGAAATCATGCAGTACGAAGGAATTGTTTACAGACCACCCAGCGAGGCTCAAAGTCTCATTATTCAGGCAACTATTGGCTGTGCTCACAATACCTGTGTTTTTTGTTCCATGTACCGAGGAAAGAAATTTCGTGTGCGGAAGATGGAGGACATTAAGGCTGATATTGCAGAAGGAGTCAGACTTTACGGCAGGTATGTTTCCAAGGTATTTCTGGCAGATGGAGATGCCTTGGCCATGACTACCCAAGACATGGTAGAAATCCTTTCCTTTGTAAAGCAGCAGCTTCCTCAGATAACACAAATCTCATCCTATGCCACGGCCCAGGACTTGTTGGAAAAATCCCTTGATGAGTTACAGCTTATGAAGGAGTCTGGCTTGGACCTGCTCTACATCGGGGCAGAATCGGGAGACAATCAGGTGCTTCACTCCATGGCAAAGGGCGTAACAGCAGAGGAACTGGCACAGGCTGGTATCAAGGCCCATCAAGCAGGCTTTCGCACCTCCGTTACCTTGATTTCTGGGCTGGGAAGTCGCCAACGTCTACGGGAACACGCACTGGAGTCTGCCCGCCTCATTTCCCAGATGAATCCAGAATTCCTAGGCTTTCTTACCTTGATGGTGGAAGAACAGGCGCCCTTGTTTAAACTGGTGCAACAGGGCAAGTTCCAGCTACTGGAGCCAGATGAGGTGATGGAAGAAATGGAGCTTTTCCTGCAAGAGGTGGATTCCCCTGGCACAGTCTTTCGGGCAAACCATGCCTCCAATTACGTGAACCTGCGAGGCACACTGAATCAAGACAAGGAGCGACTGGTAAACCAGATTCGCCAAGCCCGCACCAACACCAGCTACAAACCAGAATATTTCAGAGGGCTGTAACTGGCTGAAACTACAATCTAAGGGAATCAGAGAAATTGTTCAGAGTAGAATAAAAAATCCTTTATATGAACAATCTCTATTCCCTCATCATTTCCGCAGACACTGTCATCCATAGTTACCACATATTTTGGATAATTATCCTTGATGCTCTTTAAGTTGCCTATTTCCCTATCAGAATCCTCTGGCAAAGTTCTGCAAATCTGTAAATACACCTTGGAATTGTGCCGTGTAGCTACAAAATCAATTTCCTTGTTACCGATTTTGCCTACATAAACGGAAAAGCCCTTGCGACGCAATTCAAGATATACAAGATTTTCCAAAACAGATGAAATTGACTTTGGGGAAAAGCCAAGCTGGCTATATTTAAATCCCACATCCGACAAATAATATTTTTCTTGGGTTTTGAGTACGTTTTTTCCCTGAATATCAAACCGATTGCAACGATATATGATGAAGGCTTCTTCCAACCACGCAAGATAATTGTAAATCATTTCAATGGAAATTGCTCGATGTTGGCTTTTAAAAAAATCAAAGATGGTTTTTGCACTGAACTTCTTTCCAAGGTTTTCCAAAATGAATCGCACTACACGATTGAACATTTCAAGATTAGAAATAGTATGACGTTTTGTAATATCTCTCGTTACCACCGTTGCAAAGATTCCGTCCACAATCTGATAATTTTCTTCCTGACTATGGTTTGTTTTTGCCAAAAAGGGAAATCCCCCTATTTTGAGATACTGATCAAAAAAGGAATGTAAGGAAAGGTGAGTAGTTTCGGGAAAATACTGTTTCTTGAAATCCACAAACTCGGAAAAGGAAAGGGTTAAAACAGGAATTTGCACAAAACGCCCTGTAAGATAGGTGGAAATCTCGCTAGAAAGTAATTTTGAATTTGAGCCTGTTACATAAATATCAACCTTCTGACTTTCGAAGAGGGAATTAATGGATTTTTCCCAGCCAGAGATTTCCTGCACCTCATCCAAAAGCAAATAAGTTTTTTGGGCGGAATCTGCACCTGCAATGGCAGCACATAAGTCTTTATACATGCTTAGAGCATCAAAGCTTTCGTCAAATTCCATGCTAGAATAAAGCCGCTCCACAATATTTTGCTCTGGAACCCCCAAGGCAATCAATTCCTTTTTATATGTCTTTAAAATGGTGGACTTTCCAGAACGACGAACACCACATATTATCTTGATAATTTGCTCGTCCTTAAATCTTTTTAGATTTTCTATAAAGATTGATCGAAAAAGTTCTTGATCCTCACACATATTTTATATTTTAACTGAAAAATATCTGCAAGTAAACAAGTTTTTATGTTTAATACTTAAAAACTTAAACCAGTATACCAGCTACAAGAGCTAATATTTTAGACTCTTGTAACCGGCTGGCTTGCTAGCCACCGCAACACTGGTACAAAAAAAATCCCCTTAAATAGCTTTAAGGGGATTTCCATTCCTTCTGCAGAATGTATGTTATTGTACCTTCTTCAAATCAAAGAATTCTACGGTATATTCTAAATCTAATCCAGTGCCCCCATTTAATCCACCACTCAGATTTTCAAATCGTACAGTGTATTGAGCTCCGTCCACAAAATCTTCATTTACTTCTGTCACTTTACCATCCGTACTTTGACCATAAGTCAAATAGAAAATAGTAGGTTGAGTATAATCACCATTAGGATCTCCGTATTTAATATCACCCCAAGCTTCATCCTTTGTTGGTGTCTTACCGGCTTTCCTATTTTCCATAATCGTATTAAAGTCCCATTTGCGAACTTCTTGGCCATCAATCTTTTTTGTAACAATGACATTAGTACCATCCTGTATACCACGATACTTTTGATTAAGAAGAACACTCCAACGAGGTCTGTCGGCATTTGAATCAAATAACTGGGTATCAGCAGGGAAATATCCTGCAGGAGGCCAAGCAACCATATACCAATAGCCATTACTATTTGCATGAATATTATCAGGCACCTGACCACCTTCCTGCTTAATCATCATTGTTGTTGCGCCAAAGCCAGAATTTCCAGAAGCCACACCAAACCCAACTTTCTTAGAATGGATAGTATCTAACACTACAAGTCTATGCCCCAAGCCAGGAT
>JAZQSR010000055.1:0-4501 GCA_045630225.1 Treponema sp.
TTTATGGTGAGGAATGTATTATGAAAGGTGATGTGGTGCTAGTAGGTAAAAAAACGATCAAAAAAACTTTGTTTCTGATAACTGTTCTAGGTCTTCTTTTGAGCCTTCTTGGTTGCGATATGTGGTACAAGGACTGGAAGGGTTACATGGAGCATTGGACAGGAACTGTAAAGGTTGAAAATGTCCAGTGGACGTCTCATCCCGAAAGCCAAAGGAATACCACTGGTCAAATTACCATTCCCACTAATGGTACTATTTCTACTACAGTAAATATTTCAAATCCTGAAAATTATGCATTGAACCTCTTGCCAGGCACTTCCCATATTGGAGGTGAAAATGAGGCTCTGAAATCTGTACAAGTATACGGGGATGCAGGAAATTGGGTTCGTCCCCGTACTGAAATCATTTCATCCAGTAATACTGGTTTTGAATTGCTCATACATCCCATTTCTTCTGTCTCCAGCGAATTAAGCAGAAATTTGGAGCATACTGATTTTACGGTAAGAATTATACCTTGTCGCAGTGATTCAGGGGCGGCAGCTGCCAATTTCCATAATATTGCCTTTCGCTACAACACCCCTCCAAGAACAATTCGCGAGGTTGTGGTTGTACAAGATGATTCTGGTGCCTATAGATATGACTGGCTTGGAGCCATCCCCCAGATGAAGGCTGTAGACGAAAATACTCCCTTGTGGGAGGCTACAGCCAAAACAGGTAATACAGAGATGGACGACTATCTTTTTTGGGCGTGGCCAAAAAATAATACTGGTAAAACAGATCCTGACTACATAGAAAAGTTTCAAGTGCAAATAGATTCCGGTGACTATATTGATTTAGCTTTGGAAGCCTGTGTCGTGCCAGGGAATCCGCTATTATTGGGTGATGACGGAAATCTCTATACCATCTATCGTTACAAGGTGGGAAGCGGTTCCAATCTCAGTGTTCGTGCTGTAGATGGAGAAGGGGTGGTAGGTCAGGCCCTTTGTTCTGGAGTTGTACCCTTCCTTATTACCATCAATTCCACAGAGGGAAGTTTCAATGACACTCAAAATGAGCTGAATTTTTATAAATCTGGTGGTACTTTGATTACCAGTCTCGATTTACCTAATCCTATTCACAGTAATGATGAGTATGTTCTTGCAGGATGGGCTACTAGCCCTGACGGAGTGGCGGTAAGCTTTCCTTATACTATTACAGAAGCCGTAACCTTCTATGCCTTGTGGCAGCAAAAGGAACAAGAGGTATTGCCTCCATCTACAGGCAATGACGATACTGGTTCAAGTGATAGTGAGGAGCCTGCTATCACTTATACCATTATATACGAGGGAAATGGTTCTACAGGTGGTGATGTTCCTTCTGGACAGAACACTGCTTCAGGCCAGGCAATACTAATAGCAAATAAAGGTTCTCTCGAGCGAGTTGGCTATACTTTTACTGGTTGGAATACCCAGTCAGATGGATCGGGAGTCAGTTATGCAGAAGGCGATAAATATACTGCCGATAGCAATGTCATCCTCTATGCCCAGTGGCAAGCTAACAGCTACACTGTCAAATTTGATGCAAATGGTGGAAGTGGCTCCATGTCAGAACAGAGGTTCACCTATGATCACGCTGGAACTCTGAGTATTAACAGTTTTACTCGTACAGGTTATACCTTTACTACCTGGAACACACAGGCCGATGGTTTAGGTACAAGTTATCAAGACCGACAGGAGGTGAAGAATCTTTCTGATACTGCAGATGATATCATTACCCTTTATGCTCAGTGGAAGATAAATAGCAGCATTTCTGGTAATGCTCCAGTGATTGCTGACCCAACAGACTTATTCTCAATAACCAGGACAATTGATGACATCACCTTTACCGTAAAAGATGGCTACACCAATCCTCGTTGGTATGTAAATGGTCAGCAAGAGGGAACTGGTAGTCCCTTTACTATTGACTATTCAACTAAAAGCGCAGGTATATATCACGTGATGCTGCTGGTTGATGGTGCCGATGGTAACTCCTATTCAGCCCAATACCAGCTGGAAATCGCTATATCCCAACAGGCTGCCGATGGAAGTTATGAATTTTCTACAGCGGCGCATTTCCAATGGCTTGCTGAAAAGGTAAAGAGTGGGGGTACTATTGAGGTAAAGCTCATTACAGATATTGTTGTGCCTTCTGGAACCTTGGCACCAATACATATCCCTGATGGATTCGTAGTCCACCTTGATGGCCAAGGCCATTCCATCACGATTAATGAGGATTATAGTGCTAAGGTGGATGATACCAGCAATTATGGATTGTTTACAAACGCCAATATCGGACTTATAGAGAATCTCGTGCTGAAGGGAAGTCTCAAGGTAAATACCACAGGTTCTGTCGGTGCTGTAGCTGGTAGTATATATGCTGGAACGATAAGAAATGTTATGTCTGAAATGGCTATTACCAACGTAAATACTAGTACGCAGGCTGTCAATCATATTGGAACAGGGGGCTTGGTAGGATTTTTTGGTGGAACATCAGGCACCAAAAAATCCATAATTGAAAATTGTGCTGTATATGCTGATATTACCTCGTCAGGCTATGGTGGTGGTCTTGTTGGACAGATATGGCGTGGACAACAAGTTTGTACCATTAAAAATAGTCTTTACAAAGGAAAGGTTACGGGGGCTCCCGGCTATGCTGGTGCTTTAGTGGGATATAATGGCAATCAAAGGGATGATGGTAATGGTAAAATTATCGAAAGTTTCATAACTAATGTCTCTTACTGTGAGACAGGTAGTTTATCTGTTTGTGGTGGAACAAATGGTGGTACACTTACCGAGTCAAATGTTACTGATGTCAGTGAGGATAAATTTAAGGAACAAGCAACGGTGGAGCTTGTAAATGGAGGTCAAAGTCCTGCAAAGTGGATACTGGGAGACGAGTATCCTGTATTGAAGCAATAAAAGGATTGTAGAAAATGAAGGGGAAGAAAATGTTGTTGAATGGGAATGGAAAGAATGGGCTCGGTAAGGGGATTGGAAGACTTTATGTCTTCCTGCTGGCAATCTCCATGGTGGTTTCCTGCAATAATGTTATGGAGCCACCTACTGCCAGTGGAGTAGGGGATGGCCGTGCCTATATTGGTATTTCTGCCGGTGAAACTGCGCGGACGGTGTTTCCCCAGCTGGATTTCCAGAACCTGTCCTTTGCATTGACTGGATCACTGGCTGGCGGAAATTCCCAGAGCCTTGGAAGCTGGAATACTTATTCCGCCATGTCTTCTGCCCTCATTTCCTTGGAAATTGGAGAATGGAGCTTTACCCTTACCGCCAGCAATGCTTCTGGTGCAGTCCTTGAAAAAAGCATTACCAAGAATATAATTTCAGGAACCCATGTGCTTGACTTTGGTACCCTGGCCTTTTCTTCTGGATCTGGAAGTGTCAGTGTTACCCTCATTCTTCCCCTAAATCACGGAGTAGCAACTGCTTCTGCAGCCTTGTATGAAGTTTCTTCCAACAACCTTGTTACAGGTACAGAACAGTCCCTTTCCCTAGATTCACAGACAGACGGAAGACAAGCTGTAACTTATACTCAGAGCAATGTTACAGGGGGAAATTACTTTCTCAAGTTTGAATTTACTCAGGCATTAAAATCAGATGTCACCGATGTGTACCAAGAGCTTGTGCAAGTTGCACCCCATCTTACCAGTTCTGCTACAAGAGAGCTTGCTGCCTTAAACTCCTACTATCAGGTGACACTAAATGCAGATGGAGGAACCTTACCTTCAACACCAAGTTCCTTCAGTCGGTATGAAGATGTGCTCCTTCCAACACCTACTAAGAAGGGCTACATCTTTGGTGGTTGGTACGATAAAGGTGATTTTAATAAAACTCCTGTAAAGACCCTTCCCAAGGGCACCGATCGAGATCATAATCTTACTGCCCGATGGGTACAGGAAGTGTTCGTCAGTGCTGGTGGAAATGATAGTAATTTTGGTGTTTCTTCTAGCCCCTTCAAGTCCCTTCAAGCTGCTGTAAATGCAATTGATGCTGCGAACGATGGAACAAGTTCCTATACCATCAAGGTTATGGACAACGTGGATGATTCCAGTTCCTCTTCTTATGATACAAGCAATAACTCCGCACTGATAAATATTGCTCCAACTAAGGCCTTGAACATCACCATTAAGTCTTCAGCTGATAATACTCAGCGTACCATCAATGCAGGCCGAACCTCCTCTAGCACTGGTCGAGTAATGTACGTAGGTACCAATGCCACTGTTACCATACAGAACTTGGTTCTTACTGGGGGAAATATTGCAGAATCTGGTGGAGGAGTTTCTATTAGTGGAGGTTCTTTAATCCTGTCTAATGGAAGTATTTCTAATAATGAGACTACTTCAGGTGGTGGCGGTGTGTATGTGAGCAGTGGAGCATTTACTGTAAACAGTGGAACTATTAGTGATAATACGGCTGGAACTACTGGTGGGGGTGGTGTATATGTCAGTTAAGTCGGATCGTAGCCATGT
>JAZQSR010000056.1:0-13719 GCA_045630225.1 Treponema sp.
ATGGGAGCACGTGGAGAACTTTACACCACTCAGGTTACGCTGGATAATAGGTCCTATTTTTTCAATGTAAAAGAAAATAGGAATGGCGACATCTTTCTCCAAGTGGTAGAAAGTAAAAGTAGGAATGGTGAGGACTTTGACCGCCATGCTATAGTAGTTTTTGCTGATGATATGCAAAAATTCTTCAAGGGACTTGATTCCTCCATTTCATTTATCGAAAAGGAGCAGAAGGAACGCTCCAAGGCTGCAGCAGAACGAAAGGCTGCACGAGCTGCCGCTTCTGGAAAGAAGGTGTATCGCAAGCCCTCTGCCGACGAGGAGAGAAAGCGTTCTGGAGTGAAGAAAACTGGTCGTGTTCATGTAGTTTCAAAGCGACCTACTGAAAACGAATAAACCTAATACTTAAAACTCATACGTTGAATGGGGGATGGCCCTAACTGACGGCAAACTTCTCGGTGAGCCTTGGTGGGGTATCCCTTATGTTTTTCATAGCCATATTCAGGATACAACTGGGCATATTCGTCCATTATCATGTCCCGCTGGGTCTTTGCCAAAATGGAGGCTGCCATTACCTCTGGAAAGGTATCATCTGCCTTGGGCTGGGCTCGGCATACCACAGGGATTTTGGGCACAAAGGTACCATCTGCCATGGCTTCCAGTTGAAATTCCAAATCATTGCCAAACTCACGGCATAAAAACTCATCAAGCTTTTCCTGCATCTGAAAGAATCCCTGTTCCATGGCCAAAAGACTGGCTTGCAGAATATTGATTTCATCGATGGTGGTGTGATCCACAATGCCGATTCCCCAACAGCTGCGTTCTAGAATCACTTGTCGGGCAACCAACCGCTTTTTTAAGCTGAGTTTCTTTGAGTCCTTAAGAATTTCCACAGGAAAGTCAGCTGGCAAGATAACGGCGGCTGCCACCACAGGCCCAGCCAAAGGGCCACGACCAGCCTCATCAAGGCCACACAAAAGTTTTATTGCCACTAGGGAGCTACCTCCACCTGGAACCACCCTCGTTGTGGCAATGTGTCAGGAGTATCTGATACAAGAGCCTCACCTTCAGCAGCCTCTGCAGAAGCTTCTTCTATTGCAGGAGATTCAAGCACCAGCTCCACCATTTCAAGCTCTATTTCGCCCTCTTCTCCATCAGCAGGAGCCCTAGAAGAAGCATCATCACGGAAATCCTGAGAAGGAGCTGCATCAAGAAGCAATGTATCAGGGAAAAAACCCACACAGGCCACGTACAATTCCTGATTAGACAGATGGGTGGTGATTTGCGGGCGATCTGCCACATAGTCTAGACTAATGGCCAAGGCTTCTCCTGCCATGGTGTACAAAACCACAAAGGCATTGTCACGAATCCAGGTTCCTGTTTCATCACACAATCCCAAGGTATAGGTTCCCTGTTCTTTGGGAGAAAATACAAAGGCGGGAGACACCAAGGAACGATTAAAAGAAAAAGCCTCTCCTTCAACAGAATACAAAATCGACTGGTCTACAGAAACTGCGGGGCTTACGGAAAGGAGACCATTCATCTTTGCATTGATAAAATCCAGGGCATCCTTTTGGGGCAAAAGGCTATTATAAATAGCTTCATCAACATTACCCTTTTCCTTAACCTCATGAACAACAGCCAGACTTTCAGGCTTTGTTAAGCCTTCTTCAAATCGCATTTCATACCAGTTTCCTGTCTTGCTTTTGAAATAATAGGATTGAAGGTGAGAAAAAGCCTCCTGCCCTGGATACACTTGGCAAGGTATTCGGAGTGTTTCACTACCAGTTGTCTTGTCAAGAATCACCAAGGAAGGTTTAGCATCGATAAAAACTACTCTATCGTAAAAATCAGCGGCAGGTGACACCACTGGATACTCGTTCTGATACGACCAAATGGGATCACCATCTTCTTCTGAATCTGATGCAATTTCAGTATCCCCTTCAGACTCTGACCCTGTTACGATGGGGAAAAACTCCACATTATAGGCTTTGCTTTGAGAAAAACCGAAACCAATTTGTTTCTGGGATTGACGAATTGATTTTGCAACATCCTCGGTAATGGGAATGATGTGGGGATATAATGTTCCGATGGAGTTTTGCTCACGAAGCAATTCTTCTTGCTGCTGTTTCAAAGCATCCTCTTCCTGCACCACATTCAAGCCCAAAATGTCGTGAACCTTCTGGTTCAGGCTGGGAAACAACTCCATTTTATACACAACTACAAAGCCAAGAATGGCTACAAAAAGAATAGCTAAGAAGATAATAAGAACTTTGATTCCAGCAGAGACTTTTGCCATTATAATGAACCTCCATGAGACGCTGTGTGCTGCAACTGGGCCACGGCTCTCGAATAATAAACAGGAGCAATTGCTTTGAGACATGATAAATCCATATAAATTTGATCCAAGTCATGTTCAGGAAGACAATACAAGATAAAGGCATCTTTTTTTGCAGCACCAATTCCTGTAGCAGAGAAATTTGGTAAAATCTGCTCCAAGTCAAAGCCCCATTGCACCCCAATCTTACTACATTCTTGATAGAGTTCTTCACAGCGAGAAGCATGAGTTTCTCCAGAATGATATGTTCTCAATACAGAATAAATGTCTTTTCCTGCTGTAGAATGAGCCAGCAAATACATTAAAGGTTGATTCAAAACCACCTGTTCCCAATCAATGCCAGGAATATGAGGTAACAGAACAAGCTCGGAAGCTTCAGCCTCAACTGCTTCCACTCCCTGAGGAGCAGGTTCTGCATCAGGTTCTTCATCAGTTTTTGACCCGACCTCGGCCCTTCCTTCGGCAGAAGCAGTGCCTTCAGTTTCCTTCTGGGAACCGTGATTTTCTACTGCCTTAAATTGTTCCACTAAATATTCCAAATCCATAAGTCCACGGTACAATTGCACATTACGAAAACTTATATCAACTGGCATAAAAACTTGTTCTATCATCACAGAAGGAATATTTGGAAGATTTGCCTCATCTAACATAAAGGGAATTTGAGATACGGTGATAATTTCATTACTGGCAGAAAAATCTCTGGAAAGCTGTCGGAAAGTAGCAAACACCGTGTCGCTCCAAGGATGAAGAGAAAGTTTCCCCTCTCCTAGTTGGGCAAAAAAATCTGCAACCTTTTTTTCTACATCAGGAAGCACCGTCATGTTCATTTCCATCATAACATCAAGGCTCCCGTCTTGTTTCATTTGCTGAAATCTTGGAAGCACTGCCACCTGAAACCACAGACATTCCGCCAAGACATAGGGCTGCATTTCGTAATGGGGCAAGGAGGTTTCCAAAAAAAGATCTAAACTATCCAGATACTGCTGTAAAGGAGTTTTTCCTAGGTTTTCCCAATTTGAAAACTGTGCATCAAATTCTTCCTGGGAAAGAGAAGCTACTTCAGGTTCCAATTCCTCCCAATCAACTTCTTCCACCACCGCTTGCTCACTCGATTGAGTCACAGCAGTCTGACCAAAGGCCGGAACACTAATTGTAAACAATACACTTGATACCAAGCCCAACAATGGAAACATACAATGAGATATTTTTTTCAACTTTAACTCCCGGGAAATCCAGATACAGCATTACCGCTTTCCTGAAGCAATCGGGAACGGCCATCGCTCCAAACAGGAACAAGCTGTGCGGTAGAAAGATTTTTATTTTCAAAGATTCCGTAAAATTTATTATTTGTTAAGGTATAGTTTACCCCGCTCAACTCTGCCACCCGCCCCAAATTACCGTACACCTTGCATTGAGTATCAAAAAGCTTCAATTGACCTGCTGACAAGGAAAACACAACGGCGGTGGGAGCAATAACGGTGTACTGTCCTCCCTCCACGGTTATCTCGCTACGCAAGCTGGAAACCATGGCACCATATTCACCAGAACGGAGGGTAATTCCAGAATTGATGATAAAAAGTGCTGCATCAGTGGCAGACAACAATGTTCCACTAGCAGTGTAATCACCAAAAATCTCACAGTCCTCTAAGAAAAGCTTTCCCTTGACTACAGACAAAAGAGGCTTATTCTTCTTGTAATCAGAAACACCTGAACCAGAAGAAGCATTCTGTAATTCAAGCACACAATTTTTGATAACCACATCGCCATCTTTTATTTGAAGATTGGCTCCCTTGTTAAAGATCAAACCAGAACCAGCACTTGTTCCATATATTTCACACTTGGAATTAATGGCAATAGGCTCGGTAACTGGCACCATATCAATGATATGCAAGCGAACAAAATCCAAGTGGGCAGTTGCTTCAATAGCTTCCTGCAATGAGGTAAAGGGACGATCCAAGGTACCTTCTAGCTGCTCCTGAAGATCATCTTCTTCCTGAGCAACAGCACCAGATGCCACGTAATAATTAGTAGAATCTATAACAGTGGAAAACCAGGTTATAGGACTGGAATTTCCTTGCTGATCCTGGGTAAATGCCCCCACATGAAATAGATGGCCATGTTCTGAATGGGATTCCAGCAACAAGGGCTCACCTTTATAAACTTGAAACCCTTCTTTCATCTTTTGAAGATCAAAGTCAGCTTCCTTTTGTCTCAAGGCTTCCATGTCAGTAGCAGTAAAACCTTCCTTCTCAGATACAATCATTTCTAAGGAATAGAACACCTGACCTTCATCAAATTCACCAATATGGAGATTTACACTTTCACGATTATAGAAAGCGTCACTGCTGGAATATATTGCAGGAGCAACAGGAGGACATTTATCCACGAGGACAGAAATAGTCGTTTTACCTTGATATAAATCCTCATAATAAACATCAACGGAAAAATCACTCTGTAATTCTTCCCCATAAAATGCATCAATCAAAATAGAAGACACTGGCTCAATAGACAGTCCCTCTGGTACAAAGGTAAAATCTGGCCCAAGGGCTACAAGAATAGCTTCATTTCCTTCAAATTGCTGTTCATGAGGTTTGGGAGGTAGATAAAAGCTATAAATAGGATTTCCCTTTTCATAAGCCACACTTTGCCAGTAAATGGTGTGTCCCACGCTTCTGTCAACCACAACGGAGCCTTCTGTAGCCTGCCAATAATCAGTATCTATGGAATAAATCAATTTGTCACGAGTAAAGGTAAGCAAATTCCAGTCGGTAATCTGGAAAGGAGGCTCAGAAATATCAAAATCCGGCAAATTCCCCTGTGTATCATCTGCTATAGGATCATCTTCAGAAAAATTCATCTGAGAAAGGGCTGTATCTAAACTTACATCTTCTTCTGTAGTCTTTTGGTTTGGAGAGTGATAAAACTCCACTTTTTTTCCTGCAGTAAAATTGTGCTGCGAAAGCTCACTTTTGTCTTCTAGCTGTTGAGCACTTTCCTCAGGAAACATTTCTATAGTACTATCTCCACAAGGTCGAGATAGTGGAAGAGGAGCAGGAAATCCTTCTGGACTCAAGACAAAACGCCAAGCACTTTTTCCATCAACAACTTCACAGGGAAGATACCGATGAGGAAAGGTACCTCCCTGCAAGGCAAGAATTTTGTCTCCTGGCAAAAAATTACTAGAATTTCCCAAGCGATAGGAAAATTCTGCAGGAATACCAATGCTTTCCCCATTTGAATAGGTAACTACTGGCTGGCGAAAATTCAAGGAAAAAAGATTGTCAAAATCTGTCTCACCGCTTTCCACGGTATAGTCCACCGTGTAGATTGCAGCATTACCGTCGGCAAACACCAAGGCAATTTTCAGGGAAACAGCTCCTTCTGCCTCTATCATCACTGGGCCATCGTAGGCAAAACCTGATTCCATGGGATGGGAGCCTGAAAAAGAATAAAACACCTCGTTGGCTTCTGGAACTTCCAGCACCAAGGATTGTTTATTTGCCCAAGTACCTTCTATAGGACTGACAATTACAAATCCCTCATCTGAATACAATTGTTTCCCTACACCTTGGGCAAAAAGGGAATACATCATCAAAAATAAGATGAAAGACATGAGGGATATTTTTTTCATTTTACAAGCTCCTGTTGTACACAGAATAGATTCTTTTATAAAGATAATCTGTTGGCTTACAATTTTCCATTGACACCTAAGGATTCAAATACTTCTTTTAGCTCAGGATCTTCTTTAAAATAATATTCTTCCAATTCCTGCTGGGAAAGTCCAATAAGCTCATGGCTCATGTAATGAATCCACAAGTCTTCTTCAGGCTTTGTGATGGTGAATTTACGACAGAAGTAATCTGGCTGGATGGGCAATTGCTCTTCATAATAAGTAAAATATTTATAGTCGTGAACGGCAACCTTAATATCCTTGCGGGGAATGCCCTTTTCCAGTAAAACTTCTACCAAATAGTTAATGGTTTTACCAGTATCAAAGATATCGTCCACCAAGAGAATCTTGTCCCCTGGACGGAGGTGCTCGGGGGAATAAGTCCAGCCATCTACCATTATCCTGTCACGCTGACGAATATCAGAATAGGAACGAGCCACCACGGCAGAATACAAAACGGGACGATGTTCTTTTCGGGCAATTTTAAAATATTCACTAATAACATTTGCCATGTAGGCTCCACCACGGAGAGAAACATAAATCACATCAGGAATGAAGTTATCTTTGTGAATCTGATGGGCCAATTTCAAGGCATCGTTTCGAACCTTGTCATAGGGGAGAAATTCTTTTCGCATAAAAACCTCGTTGTAAAATCATATCGGAAATTTAAGGATAATACAAGACAATTCTATCCATTGCCAGAGTACTTAGAAAAAGATATACTTTTATCTATTGAATAGAACAAGAAAAAGGAGGCCCCAGATGATTCCAAAAACAAGCTTTAAGGAATTTGAAAAAGATTTTCATCACATGACTGGAGATTCTATAAAAAAATTGGTAATGGCCAAAATTGTGGAGACACCAGCCTATGTGGTAAAGGATTTGGGCTTGGCATTTCCTCCAGGGCAAGACATCCTTTGGGGACTGTTGATTTTTGGAGAAAGGGAACTTCATTTTTTTGTCCATGCCTCAGAAAGTGCCCTAGCCACCATGTTTAGAAATGCCACCAACGGCAAGCCACCACGACAGCAATACCTCCATATTCCACGGGAAAATCTCCAAAAGCTAGAGCCCCTTTCCTTAGAGCCAGGGATTTTTTCTTTCAAGCGGCTTCTCCCCTTCTGCAAGGAAAAGCCCAAGTACCTGAAGGTGCAATTCCATCAGGAAAATCAACAACAGGAAAAAAACTCCTACACCCTGATACTGGAGCCTGTAGCTGGACTTGAAGAAATCATTCCCCTTCTAAGCCAGTATTTTGCTGCACCAGCCCCAAGTGAAGGCTAAAGGAAATCCACTGTCCCTGCTGACCTTCCACCACAATGCTTCCCTGATGTGCTTGGGCAATGGCTTGGGCAATGGCAAGTCCAAGGCCACAGCCACCAGTGGAGCGGGTTCGGGAAGAGTCGCTGCGATAAAACCGCTTGAACACCTGCTGTATTTCCTCTTCCGACAAGCCCTCCCCTTGGTTATACACCGTAATGACAGGATGGGTTTTGCCAAATTTTCCTTGACTACGATTTGGGGCGCGATTTCCACGGCGATTTCCTTCCATCGATAAAGACACCTTGATTTTTGCTCCCGCAACTGAATTTTTTATGGCATTGTCTAGCAAAATCACTACAATCTGGCTTATACCGCCGCCATCACACACCCACTGGACTCCTTCTTGAATCTCTAGTTCCAGTTCCTTATCCTGCTCATAGACAATGCTTTCAAAGGGAAGCACCGCAGCCTCCACCACTCGACTCACATCCACAGCAGAGTATACCAAGGGAACTCGTCCAGCATCATTTTTTGCCAAGTACAACAAGTCATTGATAAGGTGAGCCATACGGTTTGTTTCACTCTTGATATAGCCCAGCCACTTGTTATCTCCAATTTCTCCAGCGAGGGCATCAGCATTGGCGGCTACCACAGAGACTGGTGTTTTCAACTCGTGACCAGCATCAGCAATAAACTGCTTTTGTGTCTCAAAGGCTTCTTGCACCGGCCGTACCGACCTTTTTGCCACAAACCAAGCCACCGCAGCAGAAATCAAAATGGAGATAATGTAAATTCCTACGCTTACCAGCATCATTCGACCGGCTGTTTTCATTTCTCTAGAAAAATCTGCCAAAGCCACCAAGGAACCCCGGGTGGTATTTTTCTTGATATACAAAAAACTTCCCATGGAAGAAAAAATCATCTGTGGTTTTTCTGTAAACTCCAAGTCCAAGCCAAGATTTATAAACTCTTTCATTTCTTCTTCTGTATACCGAGGAAAGGAGTCAAGGATAGAAGCCAGCTTACCTTCCATATCGTAGGTTATGCCGAAAAAATTCCTAGCAAGAGTTTCATTACCGAGGGGCATGACATTGGCAAAAAAATGACGCCACGCCTTCTCATCATTTAGTGGTTCCCCCTGACTGTGCAATGGAGGATTCTCTTCTGTCAAGGGAATATCCTTCATGCGGCTTTGCACCCAGTCATGACGTTTTTCCAGAATGGGGATATTGTGATGCACAAAATGCCGGAGAGAAGCCTTCATCTCCCGCAACACAGAAAAGGACACCATCAAATTCAGGGCAATAAGAATCAGGGCAAAGACAATGGCTTGAATCACCAGCACCGTCACCACCATCTTTCGTTGCAGTCGCTTGATTACTTTCATACTAAAGAATATCCTATGCCACGGCTTGTTTTAATTTCCACAGTAGAACCAAGAAAACGTATCTTTTTTCTGATAAAAGAAATAAAAACCTCAAGATTATTATGCTCAGCATTGGAGTCTCCACCCCAAATCTTTTCGATAATGCGTTCCTTGGGAAGAATCTGGCAGGGATTTTGCAAAAGCATTTCCATAATCAAGAATTCCTTTTGGGAAAGGGCCACCTTGTTGCACCCCTCATCAGCTTGGGTTGAAAGCTCCATGTTCTTGGGATTTAAGGTTAAATCCTTGTATTCCAGCACATCCAGCATCAACTCTCCTCGGCGACGGGTTAAGGCACGAACACGGGCCAAAAGTTCCTCCGTGGAAAAGGGTTTTGTCATGTAATCATCAGCACCAAAATTAAGGCCACTGACCTTATCCTGTATCTCATCACGAGCAGTGAGCATCAACACAGGAATGGAATTCTTTTCACGGCGAATCGTCCGCAACACAGCAATGCCATCCATCTTGGGCATCATGATGTCAAGAATCACCAAATCGTATACCCCACTACGAATATAGTCCAAGGCACTTTTGCCATCGTAGACAGGATCTACCTCATACTTTTGCTTTGAAAGAATCTCGCAGAGGGCACTGGAAAGATATCGCTCGTCTTCAGCCAACAACAATCTCATGGTAATTCATTGTAGTGGAGAATATTAAAATAATCTTAAAAAGAATCTCAGAGAAGATGATTTTTGCAGGAAAACACAATCTCAGGACTGGAAACGACTTAAGAATGCCTTTGTTCTTTCCTGCTGAGGATTGTTGATTACTTCCTGGGCAGGTCCCTGCTCCACAATAACGCCACCATCCATGAAAATAATCCTGTCGGACAAGTCCCGGGCAAAGGCCATTTCGTGGGTTACTACCACCATGGTCATGTGCTCCTGAGCCAGCTCACGAATAACCTTCAGGATTTCTCCCGTTAACTCTGGGTCAAGGGCACTGGTGGGCTCGTCAAAGAACAAGACCTGGGGATCCAAGGCCAAGGCACGGGCAATGGAAACACGCTGCTGCTGACCTCCTGAAAGCTCACAGGGATAGGCATTTTTCTTGTCAGAAAGTCCCATTTTTGCCAAAAGCTCCCGACCTCGCTGCTGGGCCTGAGCATTGCTGCGTCCAAGCACGTGAACCTGAGCCTCGGTAATGTTCCGCAAAACAGTAAAATGAGGAAAAAGATTGAAATTCTGGAACACCAATCCAGCATTCAAACCGATTTGATGGAGCTCCTTCTTATTTGCATAGATTCCCTCCTTTACCATCTGCTTGCCACAAATGCTGATGGAACCACCAGAAACCTTTTCCAACTGGGTGATACAACGGAGCATGGTGGACTTACCAGAGCCTGAAGGCCCAATAATTCCCAGTACCTCACCTCGGCCAACAGTAAAGGATACATCACGAATGACCTCCAGTGAACCAAAGGACTTGGAAAGATTTTCCACCTGTACAATAACTTCTGACATGATTTCCTCCTACTTGTAGTAATCCAGTTTTTTTTCTATGCGGAGGAAGACCGCAGAAACAACCCAGTTCATGATAAAGTAAAAGATTCCTGCCACGAAGATAGGCATGGTGGAAAATTCTCGGCTTGCTGCATTTTGAGCGGCACGGAACAATTCTGACACACCAATAACCTGAGCCAGTGCCGTATCCTTTACTAAGGTAATGACCTCGTTACCAGTGGCAGGCAAAATCCGCTTAACCACCTGGGGAAGTACAATACGGAAAAAGGTCTGCATTCGGGTAAAGCCCAAAACCTTGCCAGCCTCATATTGACCTGCTGGAATGGATTCGATACCACCACGATAAATCTCTGCAAAATAGGCTGCATAGTTAATGGACATGGCTACAATGGCAGCAGTAAATCTGTCGTAAGACATCTTGAACAGATAATAGGGAGCAAAATAAACGAATATTAATTGAAGAATAAGGGGGGTTCCCCGAATTACCAGCAAGAAGACCCGTGCTGGCCACGACAAGAGGGGATTTTTTGACATACGGGCGGCTGCCATAGGAAGGCCCAATGGCAGGGAAAACAGGAGGGTCAAATAAAATATCTTGATGGATACAACAGAGCCTTCAAATAAGACCCACAGCAACAAAAAGTCTTCTGTCCTCACTATCCTCGATACAACAGAGCGTTCCAATAAGACTACAAACAACTCTTCCATTCCAGCCGCCCCTGTAAATTAGTTCTTTCCGATTACAGAAATATCAGAGCCAAACCACTTGGCAGAAATAGCAGCAACAGTACCGTCTGCAGCCATTTCTTCGAGAATCTTCTGAACTTCGTCACGGAGCTCTACGTCAGCCTTGCGGAAACCAATTCCGTATTTTTCGGAAGACAGGTTTTCAGACAGAACTACAAAGTTCTTACCTGTGGTCATGATGCTATAGTTACCTACAACCATGTCCATTACAACACCGTCTACACCACCGATTTCCAAGTCCATGAGAGCAGTCAAGTTATCCTTGAACTCAACAACTTCAGCCAAGGTTGCCTTAAACTCAGGATTTGCTTCAACAGCATCAGCAGCACTGGAACCAGCCTGAAGACCAATCTTCTTGCCGGCCAAATCAGCCAAGGAAGCGATTCCTGCATCACCACGAACAATTACCACCTGGGCATTGTCCAGGTAAGGCTTTGTAAAAGACAGAGCAGCTTCACGCTCAGGAGTCATGGTAAAACCATTCCAGATACAGTCGATGTTACCGGTGTTCAGCTCTTGCTCCTTAGCTGCCCAGTCAATGGGCTGGCACTTCAGTTCAACACCAAGGCGCTTACAAACTTCTGCAGCCAAGTCGATGTCGTAACCAACAATGTTATTGGCATCATCACGGAATCCCAGAGGAGGGAATGCATCATCCAAGCCCAAAACAAATACACCACGAGCCTTCAATGCTTCGAGGGAATTGCTAACGCCAGAATCCTTCTTTCCACCAGCAAAGGCCAGGGAAGCAGCCATAAGGCAAACCAACATAAGGGAAAAGATTTTTTTCATCTTTTTCTATTCTCCTAAAAAAAACTTTAGTGACACTGTACACTAAATAGTATAATTTGACAAGTATAGATGAATTCTACAAATAGGACACTACCTTACCAAGCTCCATTTCCAAAACCTTGTCCATTTGTGCAGGATGACGAAGATCATGGGTAATGAAAAGCAAGCTACGATCCTGGCAAAACTCAAGGATTTTTTCCAAAAGCTGATGAGCGGTAATGTTATCTAGATTCTTCAAGGCTTCATCAAGGATGACGATGGGTTTATCCTCCAGCTTCATACGGGCAAGGGCAAGACGCTGCCGTTCCCCAGCGGAAAAATTCTGGGCATTGGGAGACAAGAGGGTATCAAGGCCCTGGGGCAAGTCTCGAACTAGCTGAGCTAAATCTGCCCACTCCAAGGCAGTCCACAATACCTCATCGGTAGCTAGGTCTGGATCTTTGGCAGCAAGCTGTAAATTCTCTCGCAGGGTGGCAGTAAAAACATAGGGATGCTGGTTTACCAAGGAAATCTGGTCTACCAAGGCTTCCTTTCCCCATTCCTTGAGAGGACGACCTCCCAACAAAATCTCTCCCTGCTGAGGCATGTATTCTCCCATAAGCAAGGAGGCAAGACTACTTTTTCCACTACCGATATGACCGATAATGGCTGTCTTGCTTTTTGCAGGAAAGGTAAGGCTTACCTTTTGCAAGGCGGGCTTTTTACCGGCAGGATAGGTAAAATCCACATCAACAAATTCAATGTCCAAGGGAATATCTTGGCGGGATGAAGTTGTTTCTGCAAGACGAGGAAGTCCCGTTGGTTTACCCTCTGTCACTTCAAGCATATCCTCTATGGCAGCCACACTATCATAATAGTAGGAAACTGCTAGGGGCAAGGGCTGTACCGCCTCCATGATGCCCAGAACAATCAAGGCCACAGACAAAAGATAGATTCCCTCCAGTTCACCAGAGGCCACAGCCTGGGCACTGAAAAAGAGGGTTGAAGCCATTGCCAAGCCAGAAATCACTCCAGACAGGGCATTGAGTCTTCCTCGCCGCACCTCTCCGTCCATGCGAACCTTGTTCCCTTCCTTAAACGATTGCAATACGGTGGCAGCCATGGGCTTCCATCGGTTATAGATCCACAAGACATCAAGACCTTCCACATAATCCTGTAGCTTTTGATGATACCTTAATTCATGGACTTGGGCAGCTTCTGCATTTGTCCTTCCGTTACGGCGAGACAAAATAGGAAGAATGACACCATTTAAGGCTGCTGCCAGCCACAAAATAGGAATCGCCACTGGCAGGAAAAAAGCCAGCACCACAGAGGCAATAATCAATGCCACCAAAGCCGTCAAGGGAGCGGCTACCACCCGCAAGTAAAAGAATTTGAGAATCTCAATGTCATCGGTAATGGTTTTAAAAAGTCGGGCAGTCTTATTCCCTACTCCACCTGGCACCAAGGGCAAAAGCTGCTGATAATACCACACCCGCAAATCAGACAAAAGCTTGAGGGTAATGGAGTGACTTGCCAGCCGCTCCCAATACCGGAACAGGGCTCGGGAGATTCCGCATAATCGTACTGCAGCAGACATGGGCATTAAGTCCAGCAAGGGAGGCATAAGGGCAGCCATACTAATGAGAATGGCAGACACAGCCAAAAGTCCTGTATTGGCAACGATGGTCATGGCTCCCACCACCGCAGTTCCCATCATGGGCAACAAGTAGGGGCGTAGCAAACCAAACAAGGTTTTGATTCCAGAGGATTTTTTACTCATACCGCCAATCCCTCCTGCAGCATACGGGCAAAGGAACCATCTTTATCCTGTGCCAATTCCTGATAGCTTCCCTGCTGCACAATTTTTCCTTCTTCCAGCACAAATATTTTTTTTGCCCGCTCCAAGGTGTGGAGACGATGGGCACTAATCAATACCGTCCGCCCAGCATACAGCTTATCCAAAGCGGCTTCCACCACGCTTTCTGTCTGGACATCCAAGCTACTGGTAGCCTCATCACAAAGCAAAAGTCCATTT
>JAZQSR010000057.1:0-10069 GCA_045630225.1 Treponema sp.
TAATCTTTTGAATTCCATCTTCACCAGATTGCAACTGCTGAACAGTAGAATTCTTCTCTGCCATTTGCTGAGCATGAGCTTCCTGCTGAATGGCATTTGCCAACTGAGTACCTTGCTGTTGATGAGCCACCCGCTTGGAGACGGTTTCAAGCTGCGAATACAATACCTGCAAATCAAGTGGAACTATAGCCATCTAATACCTGCTTTGTAATATTGGTATCTGGAGCTTCGTACTTTCCTCTGCGAATGAAACCATTCTCATAGAAGAAGGTAACACTCTTAATATCAGTACGAATCTCATCCTTTACATCTCGTACAAAAATCTTGGCACCAGCATGAACCGTTCCAGCCACAGAAACCTTACCAATAATCTTCAGCTCACGCAATCTGTTCTGGATATCCACAAATTCTTCTTCCAATTGTGCCGTCTCGTTTTCAATCTCCTTACGCCGCATTTCCAATATTCTATACTGCTCTTCTTTTTCCGGAGGTAAAGAACGACGTACTTTTTTCATATTTTCGAGAGTTTGAATATTTAAGGCGTTTTCCTCCAGCTCTTTTGCCAAAGCATTCTTTGTGTCGGAAATGTAGGTCATTCGCTGCTTTAACTGAGGGTCAAGTCCAACTTCCAAAATAGTTTCACTACCACCACCGCTACTACCAACAGTCTTAGCACTAATCTCTTCTGTGGCAAAAAGATGTCCACCGATAATAGCTGCACGTTTACCTTGAAGCAAGATTCGTTTTCGGGCTGTAACATTGGAATTAATAATACCATCTGCTACAATAACAAATTCTTCTACCGCAACCGTTGTGTTTTGGATAAATTTTGCCCACAATGATTTACCAGCTTGAATTACACCTTCGTCTCGCCCCATAATACCCAAGGAAACGATAATATTTCCATCTGCAATCAAAGTAGAACGACCAACTGTTCCATAAACCTCAATATTTCCAGAAGCTTTTATATTAAATCCGTCGTCAACGTTACCCTTAACAATAACGGTACCCAAGAAGGTAATGTTACCAGTTTTGATAGATACGTCACCCTCAATTTCCATTACAGGCTCAACGTTGATTTTATCTCCAATGAGCAAAACCTGTCCATTAGTTGCAGCAAGAATAGTATGACCGTCGGAATCCACAGTAACGTTTTTTCCCAAAGGAAGATTTATATCCTTTCCATTTTTGGCTTCCATGTAGCGACCAAAGATGGTTTTTCCACCCTTACCACGCTCTGCAGGAATCTTCTTTGCCAAAGGTTGTCCTTCAACAACGTTTTGAATCAAGTTCAATTCCTTAAAGTTCATCTGACCAGTTTCAGATTCCTGCATCTTGAGTTTAGAACGATCTGTTTCAAAGTTATATTCAATGTAAGCATCCCGTCCGTCTTGAGGTTTTATTGCTTCAGCTACAACGTAAGGTAAGCCATACACAGGATGGTCAATGAATTCATCTATCTTGTTCAAATTGATACCAGCAACAATTCCCTGAGAAGACAATGCACTGGCAATAGTATCTGCCATAATTTCAGCACCACCAACTCCTGGAGCCGTGGCAGTAATAGTAGCCTGCATTTCATCCATAGACACATCTATTACGAAACTGGCATCAGCAGGGGGATCATGACGATAAAGTCCTACAGATTCGTATACACCGCCAGTTCCACCCTTTACATACTTTTTAATATTGTCATTTTCCAGAGAAATCGTATCGGAACGCTGGAGCCTACCCATAACCTCTTGGAAGGAAACAGGCTTTCCATCGCCTTCTGGTTCTACAACTTTCAGATAAATATCGGAACCAAAATATCGAATAAAGAATTCTCCATCCTTATGAGCAACTTCTGTAACTCCTTCAGATATAGTTGCTCCTTCTCCTGACTTAATAGCTGCTTTTGATTTCTTAGAAACAGCTGATTCATTTTCGTAAACTCGAATACACCAAGGTTGACGTGCTATACCTGCAAAACCAGAAAATCCTTTTTCCAGCACTTCATATTCAAGACAAGCAACTCGAGTTCCCAGCTGAACAGCAGCATCAGCCAAGGCTTCATCAAGCGTATCAGCCCGTACCTCTACACATTGTAGAGCCTGCTCTTTATCCAAAAGTTTTTGTAAATCACTGCGAACCTTATCCAACCTAACCATTGGCGTCTCCTACATAATACCTTTTCTAATATTAGTCAGCCTTGATCTTAAACGAAGATTTGCCTTTGAATGCAACTGGGAAATACGAGATTCACTTACATTGAGGACCTGACCGATTTCCTTAAAAGTTAAATCCTCATGATAATATAAAACAAGAACCATTTTTTCCTTTTCAGGAAGCTCCTTGATTGACTCGCTAATAACACGACGGATTTCTTCTCGTTCAACAATCACATCTGGATTGTAGCTGGCAGGAGATTCAATACTATCTCCAATAGGAATTCTGTCAGAATCATCTCCAGGATACCATACATCATCCAAGGACAACATACTGATGCCAGAAACTCGCATCACAACCTGCTGAAATTCCTCTTCACTCATACCCATGGAATCTGCAATCTCTGCATCAGTAGCAGGACGTCCAAGACGAGACTCTACTTCAACAATGGCATCTTCTATCTCACGAGCCTTCTGTCGTACAGAACGAGGAACCCAATCTAAAACACGCAACTCATCAATCATTGAACCACGAATACGAGTTACAGCATATGTCTTGAATTTTACGTTTTTTGCAGGATCGTACTTATTGATTGCATCTAAAAGGCCAAACTGACCAAAGCCTACCAAATCATCAAATTCAACATTACCAGGCATACCAGTGGCAACCTTACCGGCAACATACTTGACAAGAGGCATATATTTACGGATAAAGGCATCCCGCAATTCAGGAGAACGAGTTTTCTTGAACTCCTTCCAAAGTTCATCTTCTGATTTGTCATCTATTGTTATAACAGCCATTCCTCCACACCCTTATATTAGCTGTCTCGTGCTAAAACCGTTCTTATAGCCTGTGCAATGGTATGGGAATCAGATGATGTCCCTGCATTACCCCTACCTTGACTTGTTTCCATTCCATTAGCGATGGGAATATCCATTCCTGCCGAAGGAGCTACCTCTACTTCAGTAGAACCAATCATTGATAAATCGCCAATTTCTGGCAATATGTCCTCATCACGATTTACAGAAGCTCCTGGTAGAGTGCCACTCCCCTCCTGGGAAGTTCCTGCTGCCGATGCACCTAAAGTAATTGGTTTAAATTGCTCCTGAGGAGCATCACTACCCGTTGCATTTACTGGTTTAGCAACTTCTGTTGCTTGAGAATTATCAACAGAATTTCTTTCAGAATGTTGTACGTGACCAGAACTAGAAATATCTTTTCTCACATAGAAATCTGGACCATTTTCATCTTCTTCCAAAGGTTCATCACCTATAGATAAATCTACAACAGAACCTTGACGAGCTCCACCAGATACATCATTCCCACCATCCAAGTCAGAGGATTCTAAAAGGAAACGTCGAAATACAATTCCAATACCAAATCCCAAGACACCAAACAAGATGGCAAAAAGCAGGGCACGAAATAATACAACACCAAATGACACACTGGATAAAAGCCCTATAACAAAGGATAGAACAAACCCAACGCATACGGGAATAATTATGTAATTGGGTTTAGTCATAGAGTCCTCCAATACATATTTTAAGACAAAAAACCTATAAGGTCAAGTTATAAGAAAAGAGCAAGACCAACTGGTATCTTAACAGCAACAAACTATTTTTTTGAAAGAAATTTCCTCAAGAAACCAGTAACCCCATCAGACCCATGGAATTCCATTTTTTCCACACGTCCAACAATATGCTTAATGCAAACAGAGGGTTTTGATGAAGGCAACACTTCCATAAATGGTTTTTGACGAATAACAGACATAGCTACTGCAGGATCATCATATATAAAGCCCAAATATTCTATTTTATAGTTCAAGAATTGGCTTGCAATATTGATTATTCTATCTGCAATTCTCTTTCCTTCATCTCCAGAATGAACACGATTTACAAGAAGCTGCAACTTCATTTCTCTGTGTACAGAAATTTCTGTAGTAATAATCTTGATAATGCCATAAGCATCAGTGATTGCTGTTGGTTCTGGAGTAGTAACGATAAAAACTTCATCTGCAGCGGCAACCAACTGCAATACATTGTTTGCAATTCCAGCTGATGTATCAATTATGATAATATCAAAGGAATTCAATGTATTCAACTCTTGAATAAAATATTCAAGCTCACTCTCAGAAAGATTAGCAATTTGAGAAAATCCGTTGGCACCAGCAATAAATTTGATGCCAAACTCCGTGTCGGTGATAATCTCTTCCATCCGCTTTTGCTGGTTTACAACATGTAAAAGATTATATTGAGGAACAACGTTCAACAATACATTTACATTAGCCATACCAAGGTCGCCATCAATGAGCAATACTTTCTTTCCAATTTGGGCATAAGCAATAGCCATATTGATGGAAATATTTGTTTTTCCTACTCCACCCTTTCCACTGGTTACTGCAATAATTCGTGGTCTATGTTGTTTACCACTATGTTCTTTCATGAGCATTTTTAATTCTGAGGCTTGATTTTCCATTTATAAGGCTCCTCCATCTGCTTTTTGGTCCTCTTCTTCAACCTCATCCATAGACAGTGAGGGAAATTTTCTCTTCAGAGAATCTATATCTAGATTAAAGTCGGTGAGTTTAGTTAAAAACCTAAGTACACTTGCTTCTTCAAAGTCTCGGGGAACAACCTGTCCAGAAGAAATAAATGCCACAGGCTTTCTTTTTTCCTGTAAAATACTAAGAATATTACCTACACGATTTGTTTCATCAAATTTTGTAACGATAACACCCTCGTATTCAAAAGTTTCGTAATTACGAAAAATATCTCGCAAATCGCTTGCCTTTGTGGAAGCTGAAATTGCCAGAAAAACATTAGGCTTGCAATTGGGAATGTCAAGCAAAGCACGCATTTTACCAATGGTTTCGTAGTCATGGGGGCTCAGACCAATGGTATCAATCAGCATGACATCTAATTTATTCCCATCAAATTTGAGCAAATCTGAAATATCTTTGGCAGAGGAGGCAGCTGTAGTGGGAATATCCATGTGTCCACCGTAAATTTTCAACTGCTCCTGGGCGGCAATTCGGAAATGGTCTATGGAAACCATTCTCAGACTTAAATCAATATTACCGAGTCTATACTTTGCAGCCATCTTAGCTATAGTAGTAGTTTTTCCGACACCAGTTGGTCCCACGAGAATCAAAACAGTAGGTTTACGAACTAGCTCCAAGGGTGGATATAATTCGATTGACTGACCAATCCACTCAACCACCTTTTTTTCCACTTTTTCTTCATCATTCAATTCATCAAGAGAAAACTCGGAACGAATTCGCTCAGAAATTTTTCTGATATAAGTAGGAGTAAACTCATTTTCTTCCAGCATTTCCTCAATCTTTTTGATTACAGGAATTGATTGTTGTGCTGTAGGAAGATTTGAAATAGCTGAACTTAACTCCTCTATTTTCTTGGTGAGGGCACTGAGATCATTTTGAGGAAATAGACTTCCATTAGGATTTGGCACTGACTTGCCCAAAGCATCAATGAGAACACGTAAACTCTCTTCTTTTTCCCGCTGAGAATTACCACCACTAGGAGAGTTGCTTGGACGTACGTTCACTTCCTGCATTTTTTCCCGAATTGCAGCGTTATCTACAACAGTGTAAACAACCTCCACCGCAGGCTTTGACCCCATACCCCAAAACTTAGGCATGGTTGTCTGCCTTTTTTCCACGATATTGTAGTCATCACCCCATTGCTCACGAATTCTTGCAATGCATTCTTTATATGTAGGAGCAATCTCGGTACGAGGTCTTACTTTTGCAGTTTTACTCAACGTCTATTCCTCCTAATGATTCGAGTCTTATATCGTTCGTTATTTCAGCAGATGAAAGTACCACAACACCAGGCAACTCTCGCTCAATGCTATTTTTTACCAAGCTACGAACTGTTTCTGGACAGAGAATTACTGGGAAACCATATCCTTGATTTCGAGCAGTAGCAATGGCATTACTTACAGCAGAAATCCACTTACGGTGAGTAACGGGGTCCAACATGGCAACAGGACCATCCACAGTATCGGCCTTGCTTTCCAACAAGGTTTCCAAGAAGGACTGGGAAACAGTCAGTACATGGAGCACACCGTTAGGATCAGCATATTGGAGACAAATCTGGCGACCGAGAGCCTGACGAACACGTTCCACCAAAACATCTGTTTTCTTGGTAACTCCACCGTAATCTGCCAAAGTTTCCAAAATAACAACCAAGTTTCGAATGGCCACCTGTTCTCGCAAAAGCCCCTGTAAAACCTTAACAATTTCACCAAGCTTAAAGTTTTGCATAACTTCGTCAACAACAGCAGGATAATCCTTTTTCAAGGTATCGATGAGAATCTGAACTTCCTGACGACCGAGAAGCTCGTCTGCCCGCCGCTTAATGATTTCTGTTAAGTGGGTAGCAATCATAGTTGGAGGATCAACTACAGCATAACCGGCTCGCTCGGCTCGGTCACGATTTTCCTGTGATACCCATACAGCTGGCAAACCAAAGGCTGGTTCCACAGTCTTTTCTCCAGGAACCTCCTCTGTAACACCACCAGAGTTGATGCACAAAAACCATCCCATCTTGATGCGGGCACTACCAGCAGTAACACCCTTTATCTTGAAACAGTATTCGCTGGAATCCAAGCGAATATTGTCAGTAATGCGAATCTTTGGAAGGTTTACACCCATATCAAAGGCCATTTCACGACGAATAAGCTGTACCCGCTCCAACAATTCTGCACCCTTTTCCTTATCTACCAAGGGAACAAGGGCATAACCCAATTCCAAGGATAGGGGATCTGGTGGAGTAACGGTATTTGCATCTCCTGAGGGAGCACTAGATTGAGCAGCACCAGCTTTTTCCGCCAACTTACGTTCAATCTCTGCAACTTTTTGCATACTCTGGAGTTTATATCCTAAAAATCCAAGGGCACCACCAAGAGGAATCAATACATACCAAGGGAAGCCTGGGAAAATACCTATAAGAGCCATGGTTCCACCAGCAACATAGTAAATCCAGGCACTTTGAGAAAACTGTTTCCGCACGTCAATACCCAAGGTTTGGTCAGAGGCAGAACGAGTTACGATAATACCGGTAGCAAAGGATACCAACAAGGAAGGCAACTGAGACAAAAGACCGTCACCAATGGTAAAGGATGCATATGTCTTGATAGCTGTGCCAAAAGCTTCGTTTCGCAGAACCATTCCAAAGATAAGACCCACCACCAAGTTAACCACGGTAATGAAGATACCAACCTTTACGTTTCCAGAAACGAATTTTGAAGCACCGTCCATGGCTCCGTAGAAGTCAGCTTCCCGCTGAACATCCATCTTTCGCTTGCGAGCCTCTTCTTCGGTAATGGCACCAGAGTTATACTCTGCCTCAACAGCAGCCTGCTTCATGGGCATGGCATCCAAGGTAAATCGAGCGGCAACTTCTGCAACGCGGGAAGCACCCTTGGTGATAACAAAGGCCTGTACAGCAATCAAGATAATGAAGATTACAAAACCGATGAGGAGTCCCTCATCTCCAGAACTTCCTACAACGAAGCTAGCAAAGGCTTTAACCATTCTTCCATCAAAATTCTGCCCCTGTCCCAAAATGAGACGAGTTGAAGAAACGTTGATTCCTAAACCAAAAACAGTTGAAACCAGCAACATGGTTGGAAAGGACGCAAAATCTGTGGCCTTTGGCGTAGAGAGAACAATGAGAAGCATGAGAACAGCGAATAAAAGGTTTAGTGCCATTAAAATGTCCAACAATACTGTTGGTAGAGGCACAATCAACATCATAACTACAACGATGGCACAAATAGCTATCGTTAAATCCGCTGTATTATTGAATAACTTTGATTTACCGATCGACGGCATACTTTTTCCCCACCTTTAACAAAACTAAAACCTTCAGCCTTATTTCCCTTTGGTATTATACACGTTCGCAAGAATTACTGCTAGTGCTTGATAGTAGTTTTCTGGCACCATTTCGCCAATTTCAACTTCTGCGTAGAGTGCCCTTGCCAAAGGACGATTCTCTACCAATGGAACCTTGTTTTCTGTGGCAATTTCTCGAATACGACGAGCTAAGGAATCCACACCCTTGGCCATTACCATGGGCCCAGCCATAGTAGCACTATCATACTGGATAGCCACAGCATAATGGGTTGGGTTTGTAATTACCACATCGGACTTGGCTACAGCAGCAGGAATATTGCGACGGAGCATTTCGTGCATATACTGACGCAATCGCCCTTTTACCAAAGGGTCTCCTTCCAACTCCTTGTATTCCTGCTTTACTTCCTGCTTTGTCATTTTCATTGATTCTTTGAATTGTTTTTTTTGCACGAGGTAATCAGGAATGGCGATAATAATAAATATAATGGAAGTAATTATCAATAACTTTGCAGTAGTTTCTGCAATAAAAACGATTCCATCCCAATAATTTGTGTTCATCAAAGTGAGAAGCTGTGGAGTTTCACTACGAATCAACAAATAGGCTGCCAGAAAAATTACTGCAACCTTTGTAATGGATTTTATCACGTTAAAAGTACCCTCAAAAGAAAAAAGGGTTTTCTTAAAATATTCACCGAATTTTGGTAATATCTTGGAAAATTTTGGTTCAATAGGCTTTGTGGTAAAGAGAAACCCCTTGTTCTGGATTACGTTGGCAGTAATTCCAGCTACCATAGCAGTAGCCGCTATAGGAAGCACCATCCGCACAATAGCATATAAAAACTCCATCATCAATTCACCGTCGGTAATACTAGCAGTGGTACAGCGTTCCATGTAAAATCTGATAATCTGTATAAATCCGCGGAGCAACCAAGGAGCAAGCAAAATGAGGGTAAGCACTGGCAACAACAACACCAAGCCACCAGAAAGCTCCTGGCTTTTTGGAATACGCCCTTCTTCACGAGCTTTACGGAGTTTATGTTCGGAAGGATCTTCAGTTCGCCCCTCATCTTCTGCAGAGGCAAACCACTGGAGATGGATTTTTGGAAGAATATCTTCAGCAGGAATCAGGTCTTCTTTCATCATAGGGGCACTCCCACCTTGGTGAGCAATTCCTGAATACTGACAAAGGCACCATCAAAAAGCTGGATAAAAAGATCACACATGGGACCAAGAGCCAAAAATAAAAGCAAAAATCCTAACAACATGGTGAGGGGAATACCTTCTGACAACAGGTTCATCTGGGGTGCGGCCTTGGAAAGAAGCCCCATGGATACCGACACCAAAAAGAAGGTTCCTGTTAAAGGAAGGGCTATCATGGTGGCATTAAAGAAAAGGCCAGATAGCCCCTTCAGTAACAATTCCATAAAGGCACCACGAGACTCTGCCACAACGAGGGTCATGGCATTCATAGATTGAATGCTTTCTACCATTCCGTGGAGAAACACCTGTTGAAATCCTTCGGTGGTTAAAAAAAGAAACATGGCAATCAAGTTCAAAAGCTGACCCATCAAGGGGTTTTCTACTTGTGACAGGGCATCATAGGCTTCTGCAGCAGAAAGTCCCATCTGAAAAGAAAAGAACTGTCCTGCAGAACTAAAGGCAGCAAAGAGAATAGTTATAAAAAAACCAGTGATAATGCCAATCAGTCCCTCTCCCACCAACAGCAACACATATTGCAGGGTAGAAACATCATAAATGCTATCAAGTCCCTCGTAACCACCACCAAAGGCTGTAGGCAACAAAATAAAAGCCACATAACCAGCTAAGGCCACCTTGGCCACAGTAGAAACGGAACGAGTGGAAAAAAGAGGGAGAATCATGAACATGGCTAGGCACCGAGCAGCTACCAATAGATACAAAGGTGCCTTATCAAGGAGCTGGGTTAGCACTTAGCGCCCCAGCACAGCAATCATTCGGAAAAGTTCAATGGTGTATTCTCGCATGGAGGTGAACATCCATCCCCCTAATAAGGCAAGTACTGCA
>JAZQSR010000058.1:0-3076 GCA_045630225.1 Treponema sp.
ATATTCTTATATTCAGGAATTACACGAGCATTAGCAGGAACAAAAATACCTACAGTTCCAGATTCTACCAGTGCATCCAAACGATTACAAATTTCATAAGCAAATCGTTCGATTCCAGTCAGATTTCTGCATAAAAAATCACCATTGATAATATATCTCATAAATCATTCTCCTTATTTTATCTGTATAGCTAACTCATAGAGTTGTTCAGCAGCTTTCCGATAGGAATAACGTGAGAAAAGCTTATCTGGGGAGGCTACACTTCCCTGCAATAGTATGTTTAAATCAACATGAGATTCATGTGGATCTATATAATAAACACAGTCTTCATAAATCTCTGGTAAACAAGAGGCTTTAGAAACAATCGCAGGAACACCACAAGCTAATGCCTCTAGAGGAGGAATCCCAAAGCCCTCAAAATAAGAGGGAAAAATAAAGGCTTTACAGGCTTGCATCAATGCCTTTACTTCACCATCAGTAATATAACCGACACAAAGAATATTTTGTAATTTCCGCATATCTTCAAGTTCTGAAGGAATCACACTAGACAATGGCATACCTGAAATTACAAAAAATTCATTTGGATATAATCGAGCATGATTAACTATCCACTTTAGATTCTTCCTTACGGAAAGACTTCCCAAGCAAAAGAAAAATTCTTGAGTACGCAACTGCGGATAGCGAACAAAAATCCCCTCATCTGATAGAGTATTCCAAATATGCTCCACACCATTGTAGATTACCTTAATCCGCTCCGTTGGAACAGAATAATATTCTTCAATCTGCTTCTTGCTATAGTGTGACACAGTACACACAATCTTTGCCTTCTTAGCAATCCGACGATACATTTTACAGGCTTTATCCCTGATTTGGATATCTCCAGCAGTCTTAAAGTCATTGGGACACACTCTACTGTACACATCGTGAAGAAACACAACACTCTTGCCTACCCACGGAATATGATTGGTGAAATCAATGCAGACACCTTTATGGGATAATAAGTAGGTATTTAGTTTGACGTTATTAAACTGCTTCTTTCCAGGAGTTCTTGGTAATTTTTTTACCAGAATGTTTTCAAATTGAGGAACAGGCCTTTGTACATCTGCCGGCAATACTAAAATCACCTCACCAGGCTTTGCAATCATATCCAAATATCCTGTAACCTCATGAGCAAACCGTTCTATTCCAGTGAGATTACTATTGTAAAAAATACCATTGACAATTATTCTCGACATATTTTTCCTTTATTTTTTTATCAATTGTGGAATAAATTTTCTTGTTTTCTTCCAAATCAGGGGATTTATCCATATACAGAACAACAAGCACTTTAAGATAAAGATTCCTACCTTTGATTGTCTCCGCTTCCTGAAGTAGTAAATTAACGAAAGATTATAATGAATACTGGAAAACGTAGCAAAATACTGTACTACATCTAACCGTAACGATTCTTTACCTCGTGAAGAAGCTCCACACAGATGGAGTATTTGTGGACCTGGAATCAGAATTCTTCGCATCCCCTTTGAACTCATAATGTCCTGCAAATCGGTTTCCTCACAATACATGAAAAATCCCTCATCAAATCGGGCAAGAGAGGAATTCAAAAGGAACAAATCTGCTCCTACAATATAATCAACTTCCCCCTCTTTATACTCTGTCCTTTCAGAAGTAACTTCTATCAAAGGAGGCTCCTTTCTAAAAAGGAATTTCTTTAATGATAATTTCAACACACCATACAGAGCTCGTGCCGAATGATACACCACCTCCCTTAATTTAGGAAACATTCCATAGGAATGAATCACCTGCATATCCTCATCTAAGAGATTTGCACCTAAAGCTCCCAAGTTTTCCTTATCTGGATAACTTTCCCAATAATCGAAGAACATCTTGACAGCATTATTCAAAAGTAGGGTATCGCTATTTAGATAAAAAATGTATTTCCCTTGTGCAATGGTAAGCCCACGATTATTTGCCGCACCAAAACCGAGATTAGCATTATTTTCTATGAGGATGACTTGTGGAAAATCTTTTTTTATCATTTCTACAGAACCATCTTGAGAACCATTGTCAGAAACAATTACTTCAAATTGAATTTCTTTCGTTTGTTTAAACACTGATTCCAAGCAATTCTTTAACAAGTCCTTGGTATTGTAATTGACGATAATTATAGAAACGTCCAATGGTCACACTCCTTTTCTCATTCTACCCTATTTCCCCAGATATGGAAAGAATCCCTAGATTAAATTTGCTGCTCCAGCTTGGGCCCCTTTTACAAAAAAATGAAGCTCTCTCTCGTAAAAACGCATTTTTTTTCAACTCCAAACATATAATATATATGAAACACTTTTTCACGGAGACTGAATGGAGAAGCAAACCACCACCGAAAACCGCAAACACAAGGATTCCCTCTTTGTAGATTATTTTTCCAAGGACAGAGACTGGAAACAACACTTCCTTTCCCTGTACAACGCCCTCCACGGCACCAACCTACAAGTGGAAACCACCAAACTGGAACGAGTGAATCTAGAACAGGTGCTCTACATGGATTACTACAACGACATTGCCATCATGGTAAACAACCAATTTATTCTCATGATTGAACATCAGGCCACAATCAACCCCAACATGCCCCTGCGATTGCTAGAGTACATCAGTCGAATCTACGGCAATATGGTGGACTCTAAAGCCAAGTTCTCTGATAAACTCATTCCCTTGGCTAAGCCAGAATTCTTCGTCTTTTACACTGGCAACCAAGACCTACCCCCAGAAAGCTATCTGTACCTGTCGGATGCCTTCAAGTTGAACCACGTCCCAAACTTGGAACTCACCCTTGAACTGAAAGTAAAAGTGTGTAAAATTAAAAGTGAAACACCAAGTCCCGTAGTACAGCATTGCCCCAACTTGGAGCAATACGTGCAGTTTCTCAAGCTCATAGACAAGGCAAAATCAGATGGACAAGCACAGCCCCTTACAAGAGCTATTCGAGAGGCAGTACGTGGTAACATCTTGAAAGATTACTTGGAACGTAAAGGAGGAGAGACTTTGAGTATCCTAACAGCAGAATATGACTTTGATACAG
>JAZQSR010000059.1:0-2206 GCA_045630225.1 Treponema sp.
TGTCTTGGGGTTGGAGGTAGAAGGCCTTACTGTTACCTCGGCCTATTTGATGTTTGGTTTTGCTCTTTTTGGTAAAAATCTCATGAATGTGTGGGCCATTCTTTTGGGAACCTTTTTATATTCTTGGACCCATAAAGTTCCTCTATCCAAGTATTTGTACGTGGGATTTTATGGAACAGCCCTATCTCCCATTATAACCCAAATGATTCATTTACCTGGGCTGTCTCCAATTGTGAAGCTTTTTTTAGGAATACTGGTGGGTATTACTATGGGGTTTGTTCTTCCTCCTCTGTCTGTTCATGTGCAATCTGCCCATAAAGGTTATTCTTTGTACAATGTAGGATTTGCTTGTGGAATTATTGCTACAGTTGTGGTTTCAGTCTTGCGTTCTTTTGATGTTGCAATTGGCTATAGATCCTTTTGGTATACAGGCGGAAACAAGGTTCTCGCTATTGTTCTGTATACATTTTTTATTGGGATGATGTTGATTTGCGTTCTTGTGGAAAAATCTAGAACGTTCAAATGTTTCATTGATATTCTCAAAACATCAGGACTCGGTGGAACTGATTATATAAAAGACAAAAGTTTTTTTGTTGCTGGCTTTAACATGGGGTTGAATGGCATCGTTGGAACTACCTTTGTTCTTTTGGTGGGAGGCCAGCTGAATGGCCCCACGATTGGTGGGATTATGACCATTGTGGGCTTTGGTACAACAGGAAAGCATTTGAGAAATATTTTACCCGTAATGATTGGTGTTTTGTTGGGATGCTTTCTCTCTTCCCGATCAATTACAGATCCCATTCCTATGCTGGCCTTATTGTTTTGTACCACATTAGCACCTATTGCTGGAAAATTCGGTGTTATTGCTGGTATTATTGCTGGTATCTTGCATTTTGCAGTGGTGATGAATGTTGGTAGTGTGTATGCTGGAATGAACTTGTACAATAATGGATTTGCTGGAGGCATTGTGGCTATCTTGCTGGTGCCCCTGTTACAATCAATTCACCATCGAGTTACCAATGATGAACAGTAGGTCTCATTATTCCTGACTTGTCTTGCGGAAAGGCTGTTTTTCGGGTATGCTTGATTCATGGCTTATGAAGTAACGGCAACCCGTCGTCGTCCCCAGGATTTTGACAGTCTTGCGGGGCAGGAATTTGTAGCATCCACCCTAAAGAACGCAATTCAGTCTGGAAAAATTGCCCACGCATATTTGTTCTCTGGCCCTCGCGGTTGTGGAAAAACTTCTTCTGCACGTATTTTGGCCAAGGCTCTGAATTGTCAGCAGGGACCTGTAGCCCAGCCCTGTGGACAATGTTCTGCTTGTCAGGAAATTACTCGTGGTGCCAGTCTAGACGTGATAGAAATTGACGGTGCTTCAAATACCAGCGTTAACGATATTCGCCAGATTAAGGATGAGGTGCTTTTTCCACCGAACTCCTGTCGTTACAAGATTTACATCATTGACGAAGTTCACATGCTTTCTACCAGTGCCTTCAATGCCTTATTGAAAACCATTGAAGAGCCACCTCCATACGTTATCTTCATTTTTGCAACTACAGAATTGCACAAGGTTCCCGCCACCATCAAAAGTCGCTGTCAGCAATTTCATTTTCGACTTGTGGCTGTGGAGCAGCTCAAGGAGTTGTTGGCTCAAGCTGCGGCAGAAATTGGTTTACAGGCAGAAGAAGAGGCTCTTTATTGGATTGCTCGAGAGTCCACTGGTAGTGTTCGTGATGCTTACACTCTTTTTGATCAGGTAGCTTCTTTTTCTGCTGGTTATATCACCTTTGAAAAAATTCGTGAGACCTTGGGCTTGGTGGGGCTAGACACCATGAACCAGCTATTTGAAACATGTGTTGTGGCAAATACAGCCTCTGCTTTGGAACAACTTGATATCCTTTTACAAAGTGGTGTTTCCATTGAACAATTTATTACTGATTGTAGCAACTACATCAGGAGCATCTTGCTGATTAAGTCAGGTATTACACGGGAATCTCTTTTAGGACAATCTCCTGAACGATATTCTCAGCAGGTGTTGACTCAGTGGAGCGTGGCTCAGTTGGAGCGAGCCTTGTCCTTGTTCTTAGGGTTGTATCGTGACATTCGCTATTCTACCAGTCCTCGGTACGAGGTAGATTTAGCCATTTCTCGCTTATGTGGTATTTCTTCTTTTGTCTCACCACAAGAAGTTTTCCAAGCTATG
>JAZQSR010000060.1:0-22160 GCA_045630225.1 Treponema sp.
AGTTTTTCAGAATCTAAATAATTTTTCTTGACAAAATACAAAAAGTGATTTTAGAATTGAATTCTAATATGACATGTCAAGGATTTATGCACCCTTGACAAAAGGAGTTAATTCTATGCATAACAAGAACTTATTATCTATTATGGGGGGGGGTATTACTCATTATCCTCTCTCTGTTTGTAGTTGGATGTGAAAACGGCTCTTCCGTTGAAAGTACAGATAGTATCCCTGTACCAGTATCCTACACAGTAACATTTCACCCTAATGGTGGAACAGGAAGTATGCAAACTATAACATCAAGTGGTGGCTACCTACCTACCTGCACCTTCACTCGTGAAGGTTATGCATTTACTGGCTGGGGTACTGATCCCTCTAACGGTGGAACCTATCCTGACAAAGGATATTTTAAACCTACCAGTGACACAACCCTCTACGCTCGGTGGGGAACTCCAAAAGCATCCGTTACTACAGACTCAGGAACTACTACAGACTATGCCACTATTGTTGCGGCACTAAATGCAGCACCTGCTAACAGTACCATCACACTAAAAGATGATGCTGAACTCACAGAAAGCCTGTATGTCAATCAAAAAATAACATTAGATTTAAATGGCTACAATATAACAACCAACATGCCTGCCGCTGCCGCTGGCCCCTTCCTGACTGTTTACGATTCTCTCACCATCAAAGACAGCGGAACTAACGGAAGTATTTCTCATAACGGAGATTCCGCAACCATCATTAACTGTAGAGAGCTCGTTATAGAGGATGGAACTATAGAAAACACTGGTACAAAATATGCCATCGAACTTGTTGGCTATACAGGACAGAGCATGAGCCTCCTTGTAAAGGGAGGAAAAATAAAGGCTAAAGTCAGTGCTATCCATACGGATGCCTCAGACACTTCTATCACTGTAACAGGTGGCACAATCACTTCCGAGACTGGAAATGCTATTTCAGGCTCTGATGACCTCATTATCAGTGGAGGAACAATTACTTCTACCCAAAATTACGCCATCAACTACTGTAACAAACTCACACTATCTGGTGCACCTGTCATAAGTGGTAAAAACGCAGACATCCGTTTCTCTTACCTTAATCTCCAGAGCTCAAAGAGTATTATTGCTGGCAAATTAGAAATGGAATCCCCACTGAAAATTACTGACGGAGAGGAAAAAACACGCTATTATCCAAGCTATAATACAGTCTTCACCGCTGGAGAAGGATACACTATCACAGAAGTAGATGTAAACAAGCTTAAGTTTGTGGACTCAACAGGAGCAGATTACAAATGGACTAGCTCTTCCGCAACAGAAACCTTAATCTTCAAACTAGACAGCAGTAAGAAGGCAATCGTTATAGGAGAATCAAACTAATTCATAAAATTACCGCACATAAGGAAGGTTGTCCTGAAAATGAAGGGCAGCCTTCTTTTTTTCTGCCCCTAGTTTGCTTACCTATTGTAAGAATTTGCTTTTCTTACAGTGAGTAAGAATCCAATCTTACACACTGTAAGATTGCCATATTACACATGGTAAGATTTAGCTCTTACACTATGTAAGATTGAGCTAGTACACAGTGTAAGATTCAACTAGTAGAAAAACCTCTATTCCAAACTCGTTTCCTTTTCAAATCACAACTCATCTTCCCTTATACCCAGAGGAGACATCTTTTCGAGGACAATTTTTCACCCTTGACCAAGTTCCCCCAAGAGTTCTAAAATTATATTTATCTAAAAAATGTAAATCAAACTTGGTGTGAAACTACCATCAAAATCTTAATTCAAGGAGCAAACATGACTTATCAAGAAATCCTGGAAAACGCCCGAACCCAAATGGGGCCTCACTGCAAGGCCTGTAACGTCTGTAATGGTGTTGTCTGTAAAAACACCATGCCTGGCCCTGGTGCAAAAGGTTCAGGAACTGGCTTTATCCGCAACTACCAAAAGTGGCAGGAATGGTGCGTTAACATGGACACTATCTGTGAAAACAAGCCAGTGGATACCAGCACCACACTTTTTGGCAAAAAATTGGTGATTCCAGTTATGGCTGCTCCCGTTGGTGCCATGCAGCTCCACTATGGAGATAAATACACCGACTTACAGTACAACGACATCTTAGTTTCAGCCTGTGCTAGTGCAGGAATTGCAGCCTTTACAGGAGACGGAACAAATCCTGCCATTGTAGAAGCTGCTGCAGAAGCCCTCAAAAAAAGTGGTGGCTGTGGTATTCCCACCATCAAGCCCTGGAATATCGAAGTAATCAAGCAGAAGTTCAGCCTGGTACAACCTGCCAATCCCATTGCTATTGCCATGGACATTGACGCAGCTGGATTGCCCTTCTTAAAAAACCTGACTCCCCCAGCTGGAAGCAAAACCGTACAGGAGCTCAAGGAAATTGCAGCCCTTACAGACAAACCCTTTATTCTCAAGGGCATCATGACAGTAGCTGGTGCAAAAAAGGCCCTAGAAGCAGGAGCTTCTGCCATCGTTGTATCAAACCACGGTGGCCGTGTCCAAGATCATTGCCCCGCTACAGCAGAAGTCCTTCCTGCCATTGCAGAAGCTGTTGGCGACAAAATGACCATTTTGGTGGATGGCGGAATCAGAACTGGCATTGATGTGTTCAAGGCTTTGGCTATGGGAGCCCACGGAGTGCTCATTGGACGCAACTTTGTAAACATGATTTACGGCGGTGGAGCAGAGGGAGTCCAAGTTTACGTGGATAAACTCAAGGCCGAACTAGAAGATACCATGGCCATGTGTGGAGCTCACAGCATCTCAGAAATTACAAAAGATATGATTTCTCAATTCTGATATCCCCATACAATTCCTGGCTCATTGTCTCTCCAATGGGTCAGGAATATTCAAAACCTTTACTTGCTTTATTCACTAAACCGTATTATACTGAATTAATCTATGGTTAATATTCTACCGATTGCCAGCGGAAAGGGTGGCGTGGGAAAAAGTGCTGTATCGGTTAATGTAGCCGTTAGCCTTGCCCAGAAAGGAAAAAAGGTCATTCTCTGCGACTTCGACTTTGGAGGCGCAAATCTTCATACACTGCTTGGATTGAAAAATAATCAAGCTGGTATGGGCAATTTTATTTATCGTCAAATATCTGATCTCAGTTCAATCCTACAAGAAACAGGTATCGAAAATCTTCAGTTTATTGCAGGAGACTGTCTCTTCCCCGGCACAGCAAACATGGATTTTTTCATGAAGAAAAAAATCATGAAAGATTTAACCACTCTTCCTGCAGATTACGTTATCCTTGATTTAGGTGGTGGAAGTAACTACAACACCTTGGACTTCTTCCTCCTAACCTATAATTCTCTGCTGGTTACCACTCCTGAAATTACTTCCATCATGAATGCCTATTCATTCCTCAAGGGAGCAATTTTCAGATTCTTTACTCATCAATTCCCCAACAAAAGTGCAGAAAGAGCCTATATCCATGACTTCATCAAATCAGTTGCTACTGGAACAGAAAGCTCTTTCATTGCCTTGATGGAAACACTTTGTATAGAGTTCCCAGAAACAGGTCTTCCTGCTTGCCAAGAATTGGCAAAACTCAGACCACAGGTTGTCTTGAACATGGGAGCCACTACCCAAGACTTGGAAATGGGTCCTCGTCTCCGTTCTTTGGTCAATTCAAAATTAAGCATTGCAATGGATTTTATAGGGTTTATCCCTTCAGATTCTATAGTCCCAATGGCAGTAGCTCGCAGGGCACCAGCTATCATCTTGGATCCAGCAGGTAACTTTGCTACTGCAATTCATAAAACCACAGACAGAATTCTTGCCAATGAATATGGCTTGAACGAAAATCTCGCCATTGATGATGCCGACTTAGAACTTTTAAAATCAGAATATACAACTGTGGAGCAAGAATAGGAAGCCAGTATGAATTTTCAGAATCTTTCAGTAGAAATACATAATCAAAGTAAAACCATTGAAGAAGTTTTCATGGACTTCTCCACAGAATTCCCCCAACTCTTGGGTTCTGGAAAAAGTTCTTCTTTGGATACATTGTTAGAGACACTTCAAACCCTAGACAAAGAAAATACTCTTTCTGGCCGCACAGAAACAACTCACTTCACCAACTATGAAGAAAAATATGCAGGTCTTTTCAAAGAATTGAATGAAAAGATTCAAAACCTCAGTTTGATTAACACTGATATTTCCCATATCAAAAATGACAGTGAAGAAATGGAGCTTATTGCCCTCAATGCAATGGTAGTTTCCATAAAATCTGGAGACAAGGGACGAGCCTTCTCAAAAATCACAGAAAACTTGCAGCAGCTTTCTTCCAGCATGATTGCACTTTCTGCCCGTCTTTCCAGTGAAGAGTCTTCCCTTATCAACAATGTAAACACATTGAAAGATCTTTTCCAGGAAATCACCTCCTGTCAGCACAATATTTCTGAAATCAGTTCTACAGAAATGAATAAAATTGCAACCTGTATTGCTCGTTCTTCTGCACCTTTGCAGGAAATGAAACAGCTTTCCCAATCAATCTATCCTCACATCCAAGGAGCCATGGAAGGTTTACAGTTGCAAGACATTATCAAACAGGCCTTTGACCATGTTATCATGTGTTTTGACCAGTTTGTAGATGAGGATTCCATCGATCATAACGAAGAAAAACTTGATACTATTGCCTTCAATATCTCTTTGTCAGAAATTGCCCAAGACGTTCTCCTAGATATTGGTAACCATCTTAAGCAAGCTTCAGATATTTTCAAAAAAAAGTGGGAATTAGTAGAAAACATTTTGAATCAGACGGAAGAATTCCGTTCCGATTATGTGCATAACTTTTCTCATAGTGCCACATCTACTGGAGAAATGTCTATCGTAGCTCAGTTGGAATCTGCCACAGAAGGATTCCAGGAATTGCTCAAATATTTCTCCCAGTTCCAGGGTATTCAGAAAAAGGTCGTTACCGTTTGTCGCAATATTATCGACAGAGCCCACGGAATGTACGATGTATTTGCCAGCTTACGCCCTGTAATCAGTAGACTTCAGCACGTTCGCATCTTGCAACAAATTGAAGTATCAAAGAATGATGCAGTTATGGCAGTTAAAGACCTTGTTACCGACATGGACAATTTGATTATGGATTCCTCCAATTCTTTGGACACCATGCAAGTTACCATCGAAACATTTATTTCAGAAATTAGCGACATGATTTCTGTTTTCACCAAAACCATGGCCGATGACAACGCTAAAATGTCAGAAGTTCGCACAGAAAAGGTGGCTTTCTTTAATTCTATCCAAACACTTCAAGATAGAATCTATTCATTGTTGCAGCATTTTACCGTTTATCCCCCTGAATTCAAGCAACAATGTGACCATGTAAATACCATGTTAGGACAGTTGCAATCTATTCAAACAGATTTTGATAGAATTAACAGTCAAATTGGCAATGAAATTCAACGGCTTTCCAATAAGAAAACCGACTTTATGCACTTAATGAATCTCCACAACTATGAAATAAAGGATCATAAGTTTAAGGAATTGATTAAGAAATTTACCATTACAGCCCACAAAGAAGCTGCTGGTAAGATTGGAGGATTCGAAGTCGAATCGGGTTCAGCACCGGGAGATATTACCTTTTTTTAGAAGAGCAATATGAACAGATATTTTGATTCGCAGTTTAACAAACATATCGTCACAATTTATCCCGGAGAATACCACTGCGGTGGGGGAGAGGAGTACATTTCCACTGTACTTGGTTCCTGCATTAGTGTTGCATTGTATGACAAGGTAAAGCAATGTGGTGGCTTAAATCACTTTATGCTGGCCTACGACCAAACAAGCTCAAAAGAAAATGATGCCCTAGCAGGAAGATTTGGTGAGTATGCAATGGAGCTTCTCATCAACAGTATGCTTAAACGTGGTGCATCAAAACGTAATTTAACAGCAAAAGTTTTTGGTGGTAGCAATGTACTGGGAGCAGACGAATCAAAACGAACACCCTTAGTAGGAACAGCTAACATCAACTTTGTATTTGATTATCTTGAGCAAGAACAAATTCCTGTTATCTCATCAAATACAGGCGGAGACAGACCGAGAAAGATTTTTTATGATCCAAAATCATCAAAAATTTGGCTCAAATATATCCGCAAGACAATCTACGAACAGGAATTTATCAAGAAGAAGGAATCCGAGTATATTCACAAGGTTCAGGAGAAGAAAGAACATGCCGGCGATATTGTATGGTTTTAATAACACCGCCGGTAGTTTGTATCGGCTAGATTTATTACACAGAAACTTCCGCTTCAATGGCATGGAAAATCTTTTCCAAATCCAAAATCAGAACAAAAGTATTGTCCATCTTTCCAACGGCTTTAACAAAGTCCGCATGGGCAGGTGTTGCTCCAAAAGAAACACTGTCACTGTGAACAAGTTCGAGTTTGGTCACAACGTCAACACTATCAGCAATAACACCAACAGTCATAGCCTGATCACGATTTTCAGAAATCTCCGTAATAACAATTTCTGTATCAGACAAATCATCGGAAACCTCAAAGCCAAAGAGGATTCTCAAATCGATTACGGTGATAACAGAACCGCGATTGTTCATAACGCCCTTCATGTAAGGCAGGGCTTTAGGAACCTTGGTAATAGATTCATACTCAAGAATTTCTCGAACTTTCGTTACTTCAATGGCATATTTGCCACCAGCCAGCATAAAAGTAAAGTATTGCTCGTCAGATATAAGTTGGTTTTCCATGGTTACGATTATACATCATCTTTCCGATGATAGTAAAGAAGAAAACCCTCAATATATATAAGTTTACTGGAGGTACAAATGGCAGGACAAACAAAGAAATCCGCAACAACAGTGGTATGGGACGACACCGTTTCCATTGACAATGCTCAGAAAAAGAAGCAGGAATTACTGAAGGCCTTTAACTCCAGCGAGGTTATTCTTCTAGATATCTCCAAATTGGACGATCTAGATGTTTCTGCAGTCCAACTTATCCTCGCTGCTGAAAAAGAAGCTATATTAACAAAGAAAAAGTTTAAGATTATAGGTGAAATTTCTCACAATTTTGTTGATTTCTTTTGTCGCATAGGAATTCCTATGGATGACCTGACTACTACAGAAGAACTGACCTCGGAAATTTTTGAAACTGTAACAGGAGACGAAGATGCTTGACCAAATCAATGAAGTTTTTTTTGAAGAAGCCAATGAGTTGCTAGAGTCACTAGAAGGTTATCTCCTTTCTTTGGAAGAAAATCCCACAGATAAAGAGATTATCTCCGCAGTTTTCCGTATCATGCACACCATCAAAGGGTCTTCTGGTATGTTTGGTTTTGATGCCATCTCCAGTTTTACCCACGAGGTAGAAAGTGCTTTTGATGCCATTCGTAATGGAGTTGCACCCGTTACTCCAGAGGTAATTAAACTAACCTTGCAGTCTCGAGATCACATTCTTGCTATGCTTGGAGGAAATATTTCCAAGGAAGAATCTGCTCGTTTGATTGAAGAATTCAAACAGTTGATGAATCCCTTCAAAAACAACAAGGAAACTGTTGCCACACCACCACCACAGGCTGTTGCAACAACGGAGAATACTCCTAGCTCCATCCCAGAGACTGTACCTATTAAGAAGACAACAGTATCATCCTCTAAACCTCATGTAGAAGGTTCTAATCTGACAACTTGGAGAATTTCATTTACTCCATCTCCTTCTATTCTCTGGAATGGAACTCGTCCTTCCTTAATGATTAAGGAACTTACAGAAATGGGAGATGCAACAGTAATTCTGTTCACAAAGAATATTCCTCCTTTGTCACAAATTGAGCCTACAACCTGTTATCTGGCTTGGGATATTATTCTTACAACTGCTCAAACCCAGCAAGAAATTCAGGATGTATTTATCTTCTTGGACGATACATCTATCATCAAAATCGAAGCCGTTGATGTTTCTGAAGATGTAACATTTAAACTGGGAGAAATTCTTGTTAATAGAAAGCATATTTCCCAAGAAGTTTTGGAAAGCTTCCTGTCTGAGCGGAAACCTATTGGTGAACAGCTTGTAGAAAAAAATCTTATTTCTTCAGAGTCTCTCCATTCCGCATTGGCAGAGCAGGAACACATTAAGACTGTTACCAAAGCCAAGGAAAATGCCCAAGCAAATGCACCTATGGCTACCACTCAGCAAAGTATCAGAGTAAGCTCCGACAAGCTTGACCAGCTCATTGACTTGGTAGGAGAATTGGTAACCTTTAATGCTCGTCTTGGACAACATGCACAAATTGCAAACAATCCAACCTTGCTCATGCTCAGTGAACAGAGCGAACGCTTAATTATTGCTTTGCGAAACAATGCCATGGACATGCGAATGCTTCCCATCGGAACTATCTTTACTCGATTCCGACGTTTGGTTCACGACTTGTCTGCTGACATGCACAAGAATATTGAGTTGGTTACCGAGGGTGCAGAAACAGAGCTGGATAAGACTGTTATTGAAAAACTCAATGACCCACTTATCCACATGATTCGTAACTCAGTAGACCACGGAATTGAAACTCGAGAAGAGCGTATTGCCAAGGGAAAAAATCCCCAGGGAACCGTTAAACTCATTGCCCAGCATGCAGGTGCCTTTGTTCTCATCATCATTTCTGACGATGGTGCTGGTTTGAACAAGGATAAAATCTACCAAAAAGCTGTAGACAAGGGATTAGTTGCCCCAGGTGTAGATGTTTCTGACAACGATATTTACAACATGATTTTCCTACCAGGATTTTCTACCGCAGATAAGGTTTCTTCTGTATCTGGTCGTGGTGTTGGAATGGATGTAGTAAAGAAAGATATTACTGCCTTGAACGGAACTGTATCTATCGAGTCCCACCCTGGAGAAGGAACGGATTTTATCCTGAAAATTCCACTAACCTTGGCAATTATCGAAGGAATGCTTGTTCAAATTGGATCAGGAACCTTTGTTATTCCCCTCTCAAATATCCAAGAGTGTATGGAATTCAAGCCAGAACATGGAGACGACGGAAAAGTTTGTTCTCATATCACTGCTCGAGGAGAATTCCTGCCTTACATCAACTTGCGAGAGTGGTTTGAAATTACCGATCCCATGCCAGCAAGTCAGCAGGTAGTTATTGTAAATGACCAGGATTCTAGCTTGGGATTGGTTGTAGACAAGGTTATTGGAAACAACCAGACAGTAATTAAGCCCCTTGGCGACTTGTACAAGAATGTGGAAGGTCTTTCTGGAGCAACTGTTTTGGGCGACGGATCCGTTGCGTTGATTTTGGATGTTTTCAAATTATCCAATGTTATTAAGCGGACAGAAATGACTGTCTAAAGATACGAATATGGATTCACTATCACTACAACAAAAGACATTGTCTGAAAATGAATTCAGAAAAATTGCTTCTTATATAGAGAAAAATGTAGGAATCAAAATGCCTCCTGAAAAACGACTGATGATGCAGTCTCGTTTGGCTTCTCGCTTAAAGGCATTACATTTAGATTCCTACAAGCAATACATTGATTATGTTTTTTCTGGGAAGGATGCGGATAATCATGAAATTATCATGATGATTGATGCAATGACCACAAACCTTACAGAGTTTTTCCGAGAACCACAGCATTTTGAGTTTATGAGAAATGTTGTGTTGCCAGGATACGCTGAACAGGGTAGGGGAAAAATCAAATTATGGTCTGCAGGATGTTCCACCGGACAAGAACCATACACCTTATCTATGGTAATGTCCGAATATATCCGACAAAATCCATTGTCATCTATTCGTGATTATTCAGTCCTTGCTACAGATATTTCCACAAAGGTACTGGACAAGGCTGCTTCTGCTATCTATCCCATGGATGCAGTAAAGGGTATTCCCAAGCAAACCATGTACCAGTACTTTCTCAAAGGAAAAGACCCTTCTAAGCCATCAGTTCGTCTCAAGCAAGATATCCGTGACAGGGTAAATTTCATGAGACTCAACTTTATGGATGATGATTATGGATTTAGAGATACATTACAGATTATTTTCTGTAGAAATGTACTCATCTATTTTGACAAAAAAAACCAAGAAAGAGTTATCACTCAGTTCTTGCGTTATTTGGAACCAGGAGGATATCTGTTTTTAGGCCATTCCGAAACAATTTTCGGTATGACGCTACCTTTTAAGACCGTAGCACCAACAGTATTCCAGAGGATTTAGTTTTTGAGGATAGGAGGATTGCATGAAAATTAAAGTTTTAGTTATTGACGACTCAGCCGTTGTTCGAGAAACAATGACTCAGATTTTGAACTCAGATCCAGATATTGAAGTCATGGGAACTGCCTCTGACCCTGTATTTGCCATCAAAAAGATTCAGGCAGAACGTCCAGATGTTATTACTTTGGACGTAGAAATGCCCCGTATGGACGGATTATCCTTCCTCAAAAAGATAAATAGCCTTGCACATCCAATACCAGTTGTAATTTGTTCTTCAAAGGTAGAAGCTGGTAGCGACAACGCATTTAAGGCTCTTGAATACGGTGCAGCAGAACTTATCCTAAAACCTAAAATGGGAACAAAGGTCTTTTTGCAAGAATCCCAGATTCGTATTTGTGATGCCGTAAAGTCTGCTTATTGCAGTAAAAACAAGCTTCGCAAGCTGATGGGTTCCAAGTTAGCTCCTGCAGAAATTCAGCCAAAATTAACAGCTGATGCTATTTTGGATAAAGCTTCTCCCCATATGTCACTGGAAACTACAGAAAAGATTATTGCTGTAGGAGCAAGTACTGGTGGAACAGAGGCTTTAGCAACCTTCCTTCAAATGATGCCCATTGACTCTCCCGGTATGGTAATTGTTCAGCACATGCCAGAACATTTTACCAAATCCTTTGCAGAACGCCTAAATCGTCTTTGTCAGGTAACAGTAAAGGAAGCAGAAGATAATGATACAATCGTTCGTGGCCGTGTTCTCATTGCCCCTGGTAACAAGCACACCCTCATCAAGCGAAGTGGTGCCCGTTATTACGTAGAAGTAAAAGATGGTCCATTAGTTTCTCGTCACCGTCCTTCTGTTGATGTTTTGTTCCGTTCAGCATCACGATATGCCGGAAAAAACTGTGTCGGCGTTATTATGACTGGAATGGGAGATGACGGAGCAAAGGGAATGAAAGAAATGCACGATACTGGCTCATGGACTATTGCCCAGGATGAAGCTAGTTGTATCGTCTACGGAATGCCTTGTGAAGCTGTAAAACTGGGTGGCGTTGACGAAAGCGTTTCTCTCAAAAACATTGCAGATGCTGTTTTAAAAGCAACTGGTCAGCGGAAGTGATTTTTTATTAAAGATAAAAATACTCATTCTGTTGTTTTTCAAACTATTTCATGTTATAATGAAGTGGATATTTAGTAAATAAGGAGGATATATGGCTTCAAGAAAAATTCTTGCAGTTGACGATTCGGTATCCATCAGAAAAAGTATCTCTTTTATTCTAGGACAAGAGAATTTTGAGGTTGTAGAGGCAGAAAATGGTGCTGATGGTCTAGCAAAAGCAACTGCAGACAAGTTTGGGCTCATTATTACCGATATTAACATGCCAATTATGGATGGTATTCAGTTTATAAAAGAATTACGAAACACTGTTGAACATAAGTTTACACCCATTATTGTTTTAACAACTGAAAACCAGGAATCCAAAATGCAAGAAGGAAAGGCCGCTGGTGCAACTGGTTGGATTGTAAAGCCCTTTTCATCAGAAAAGCTTATAGCTGTTGTGAAAAAAATCATTGGTTAAAGGAGGTTTACCATGGGAACACAATACTTGACTTTTACATTGAATGATTCGTTGTATGCCGTAGAAGTTCTGCAAGTACGGGAGGTTCTCGAGTATACCCCGCCACAGGAATTGCCTTGTCCTGATCCCGTTATTGCAGGATTAATTCGTTCACGAGGACAAAGTATTTCCGTTATTAACCTACGCCATAAGTTTGGTTTTGAAGACGTGGAGCCTTCAAGTGATACGAGAATCATCGTACTAGAAGTCCCCAGTGATTCAGCATTCTGTAACGAAAAAGGCCAGATGGTTTTTGGTGCTATTGCCGACTCCGTCAACGAAGTTTTAGATCTTGATCCCACTGCAGAAGAACATACTCCAGAAGTAGGGCACAGCCTTGCTTCCGAATTTATCAGTGGAATTGGTAGCGTCGATGGAAAATTCATTATCATATTGAATATGGATAAGGTTTTGAGTTTTGAAGAGCAAGAAAAGATTGCACCAACAACAGATGAACATCTTGATGAGGAGGAAGAATGAGTCGTCAGTTTTTGTCCTTTGTCCTTGACGGAGCTTTGTATGCTGTTGAGGTTGCCCAGGTTCAAGAGGTTTTGGAATATACCCAGCCTGTACGTTTACCCTGTACCATCGATTATGTAGAAGGTCTCATCAGTTCTCGTGAACAGGGAATTTCTGTGGTTAATCTCCGCAAGAAGTTCGAGCTGAAAACTGTGGAGCCCACTAAAAAGACTCGTATTATCATCATCGAAATTAACCATGTTGATGGTGATAATGTTTCTGTGGTAACTTTTGGTGCCATTGCAGATAGTGTGGAAGAAGTAATCGATTTGGAAGAAGATACCATTGAACCAGCACCAAAATTCGGAAACAATATCTCTGGTGAATACATCCGAGGAATTGGAAAGAAGGATAACAAGTTCATCATCATTCTGGACATTGATAAGGTGTTCTCTACTGAAGAAATTGTAGCCCTGAAAGCTGCCGTAGTAAAATAATCAATCCCCCGGCAAAAGCCGGGGTTTTTCATTTTAAAATAGTTTTTTTTGATAAATTGTATGTATTTTTGTACACTAAAACGGTTCACAACCCACATTTTATTTCTATATTTTTCCTAAAAGTACTGGACTTTATAAGGTAAAAATGCCTATACTGCATTACTTATTCTGCTTAAAAAGCAAGAGAGGTTAAAGGATAAACTGCCGCTTAGCGGTAAACCCCACCGGTAATGGAGATTGTAGTATGGTACAAAATGAGTCAAAAGCTACCAACCAATTTTATGTGTCTCGCCAGGAAACAACTGAGTCCAATGCGAGAAGTTACCCTCGAAAATTCCCCTTTGCCCTAAAAAAGGCACAAGGCGTTTGGATGGAGGATGTTGAAGGTAATAAATACCTTGACTGCCTCTGTGGTGCAGGAACCTTGGTTTTGGGCCATAACGATCCAGAAATCAATCAGGCTATGATCGATATGATTTCTGAAAATGCCCCCTTGCACACCCTCGATTTAACAACTCCCGTAAAAGACGAATTTGTTCACACTCTTTTCAATGTATTAACAGAAGAGTTGAAGAATAACGCAAAGATTCAATTCTGTAGCCCCTCTGGAACAGATGCTGTTGATGCAGCTTTAAAGCTTTGTAAAACAGCTACAGGTCGTTCCTCCATCATCGCATTTAGCGGTGGATATCACGGAATGGGGCAGGGACCTTTGGCCCTCACAGGAAACTTAAACGCAAAAAATAGAATCACTGGATTAATTCCTGACGTTCATTTTATGCCATTTCCCTATTCCTACCGCTGTCCCTTTGGATTGGGCGGTGAATCTGGTGTAAAGGCAGCTTGTGCCTATTTTGAACGATTGATGAAGGATCCAGAAAGTGGTATCACCAAGCCTGCAGCTGTTATCCTTGAGCCAATTCAAGGTGAAGGTGGTGTAATTCCTGCACCAGCTGAGTTCCTTCAGACTATACGCAGAGTTACCCAGGAACTGGATATTCCCATGATTGTAGATGAGATTCAGTGTGGTGTTGGTCGCTCTGGTACCTTCTTTGCCTTTGAGCAGGCTGGAATCGTTCCTGACGTAATCCTTTGTTCCAAGGGAATCGGTGGCTCTCAGCCCCTCTCCGTTGTAATCTACAACAAGAAGCTTGATGAATGGACAGCTGGTGCCCACGCAGGTACCTTCCGAGGAAACCAGTTGGCAATGAAGGCTGGAACCATCGTAGTAAATAGAGTTTCAAATCCTCAGTTCCTGAAGGAAGTTCAGGAGAAGGGTGAAATTCTTAAAGCTGGACTTTTGAAGCTAAAGGAAAAGGTTTCCATTATTGGTGATGTTCGCGGCGTTGGCTTGATGATTGGCTGCGAATTTGTTGATCCCAAGGGAAAGCCAGATGCAATCGGTTCCTTGCCCGCTTCAGGTGACATCGCTTTGCAGGTACAGCAAAAATGTTTTGAAAATAAGCTGGTAATGGAGAAGGGTGGACGCTTTGGTTCTGTAATGCGCTGTCTCTGTGCCTTGAACATTACAAAGGACGAAATCAATACCTTCCTTTCCATCTTTGAGAAGGTTGTAATGGAGATTGACGCCAGTGCAAAATAATCAGGTTTGTGGAGAATATCTTTTTTTAACAGAAGAGGATGAGGCAAAAAAGACCTACGTAGACCTTATCAGCAAGACTGCAGCTGATATTGCTGCATCTATCGATACGGCAAAAGCTTACGTTGGTCTTTCTCCCCAGGAATTGAAGGAAAAGATTCAGGTAGGGCAGATTCTTCCAGAAAGAGGAAAGGGCTTGGAATCAGTTTCTAGCCTTCTTTCAGAAAAGATATTGCCTTATTTCTTGCGGACACCTTCCACAGATTATATGGCACATCTTCACGGCCCATCCTTGCTTGAAACTCTGGCAGGAGAATTGGTGCTTTCTACCTTTAATCAGTCTATGGACTCCTGGGACCAGTCTCCCGTAGCCACAGAGATTGAGGTGGAAGTTATCAATACCCTGTGCCAGCTGTATGGCTATGGAGCTGGATCTGATGGTGTTTTCACTTCTGGTGGCTCTCAGTCCAACCTCATGGGCCTTATGCTTGCTCGTGATTGGTTCTGCAATACAAAGCTCAACTATGATGTGAAAAAACTGGGCTTACCAGAAAATTATCGCAAATTCAGAATCTACACCTCTGCTATCTCTCACTTCTCCATGGAAAAAGGTTCTCACATCCTAGGATTGGGATATGACGCTGTGGTAAAGGTTCCTGTAGATAGACGGCAGAAAATGGATATAGAAGCCTTCCGTAAGCTGGTGGAACAGGATGTGGCTCAGGGAAATATTCCTTTCTGTGCCGTGGCCACTATTGGTACCACTGACTACGGTAGTATTGACGATGTAGTTGAGATGCACAAAATCTGCCAGCAGCACGGGATGTGGCTTCACGCAGATGCAGCCTACGGTAGTGGCGTTATTATGTCTTTGGGCTACAAGGACAGAATTGGACCACTGCACTTGTGCGACTCCATTACGGTAGATTTCCACAAGATGTTCCTAATGCCCATTAGCTGCGGTGCATATCTGGTAAAAGATGGCAAGAATTTTGAAACCTTGACCCTCCATGCCGACTACTTGAACCGAGAAGAAGATGAGGAAGACGGATACACCAACTTGGTAGGAAAGTCTATGCAGACAACCCGTAGATTCGATGCTTTGAAGGTGTGGCTTTCTTTTCAAACTCGTGGACAGGACGGCTGGTCTCAGATTATCTCTACCTGTATTCAGAATGCAACCCACTTATACAATGCACTTTCTAGCTCCAAGCGATTCCAAGCCGTAACAGAGCCAGAAATCAGTTCTGTGGTATTCCGTGTGCTTCCTGCAGAGGGAAAAACTGCTTCTGACGAAGAAATTGATGAGTTGAACAAGAAGGTTCGGCGAGCATTGATTCATCAGGAAGGTGTAGTAATTGGTCAGACTGTCTTTGACGGAAAAGTTTTCCTCAAGTTTACACTGCTGAACCCTCGCATTACCTATGAAAAACTTGATGGAATGCTTGATTTGATTCAGTCTTTGGCTGATAAGGTATAGTTTAACGGAAAGTTTTTCCTAGTTGCAAGTTTTTCTTGTGGAAAACTTGTTGATAAATAGGTAAAACTTGTACATAACACGAAAAAAGCTGTGGAAAAACTAGTACTTTTCCACAGCTTTTTTTTTGTCTTTTCCACTTATTCATTTTCTTTGTAAGATTGACGAGAAGAATTTTCTTTGGTATATTTTCCTAGAGGAATACTATGAAAATATCAACACGCGGTCGTTACGCCCTCCGATTTATGATAGACTTGGCAATTCACAGCCAAAATCAATATATAGCCCTAAAAGATATTTCTGCCCGCCAGGAAATTTCTGTAAAATACTTGGAACAAATCGCTTCTCTTTTAAGCAAACACGGCTTACTCACAAGCATCCGTGGACAACAGGGAGGATATAAACTTTCACGTTCACCTGAAAAATATTCTGTAGGAGAAATATTACGCCTTACAGAAGGTCCATTGGCTCCCGTTGCCTGTTTGGAAAATCCCGATATGCCCTGTGAGCGTTTAGGAGTCTGTAAAACATTACCTTTCTGGAAGGGCTTATACAAAGTGATTGAAGATTATGTGGATAAATTTACTTTAGAAGATTTAGTAAATCAGGAGCCTTTGGCAGAGTAGGGGAGGGGAGTTAAAATCAACACCCTCAATATTGAATTCCCCGCAACTTTTAGAATCGATATTGTACATAAAATCCAGTTGGGGCAACAGCAACTTCTAGATTTTCCCTTTTGGGTAAGGTATGCAGGAAAGGAACCATAAATCCAGTAAAGCTACCGATGGCTGCTCCAGTCAATACGTCTGTTAGAAAGTGGTTTCCGCTGAGAATTCGCTGTACGGCGGTGGCGGTAGCCAAGGTAAGGCTTCCTGCAATAACGGGAATCTTCCACTTGGATTCGGGAAAGTACTTGGAAAAGGTATAGCTTGCAAATACTGCACCATTAAAGGCCATGGTGGTGTGGCCAGAAGGAAAGGATTTCATATAGTCCCCATCCTTAATTTTATCTTCTGGGGCTTCCTCAAAATACATATAGGGCCGTTCCCGCTGTATGCTAAATTTCAGGGCTTCTTTTAATCCATTTGCCCACAAAACAGATTCAGCATACATTACAGCCCAAATTCCCCACTCACTTTTATCCGTGGCAATAAGAGCCAGAGGAGCAGCCATGGATAAAACCTCCGTTACTGTACCAGTAATGTGCAATGACTTTGAATAAGATCTCATGGCCCAACGGTCAAAGGAATTTACATCATCCTTGTTCAACATAGCACCATCAAATTCAGGAACTGGTGCAAAAAAATCATAGATGAATAAGCCTCCAGTCAAGGCAAGACCACCACCACCAATAATTCCATCGTACACTGGATCAAGGGTAAAAACACCAGATTTTCCTTCAAAAAAATCGCCGATTCCTGCAAATGCAGATGAAGCTCCACAAAGAAGCATTAAACAAAGGATAAGCTTCTCTTTGATTTTATTTAAAAAGTTCATATAAAACATCCTTATTGTTTTGTAATCTCGTACAGGATAATGGCAGATGCCTGAGCAACATTCAGACTTTCCACTGGCCATGCATCTGGATTAGACGAACTCTTTCCTTGAGCCTGACTCATACTGAAAGCAGAAGGAATCACCACCAATGAATCACAATTATCTTTTACTACCTGAGAAATTCCGTGTTCCTCATTACCAAGCACCACAAGAACAGGTTTGTTGTTCCGTCCCTTGTTCACCTTGGATAGAGGAGTGGAGGCACGAACATCTGTTCCGATTCGGTACATCTTATCCTTCATATCCTGCAAAAGTCGAACTACAGAACGAATAGAATATATATTCACATATTCCATACCACCTTGAGCCACTCTGTAGGTGCTAGTTGTAATAAGGCTTTGAGATTCGTTTATAGGTAGAATAATATTTTTTATGCCGAAGAAGGCTGCACTGCGAGCAATTGCTCCCAAGTTGTTTGCATTACCAACCCTATCCAACAGTAAGGCAGACTCTCCGGACTCAATCCAGCTGGCTGTAATAGAAGCAGTGAGGGGTAGGGGAGGCTTTTCTTCAATCATGGCCACTACACCTTGATGATGAACGCTACCGCACAATTTTTCCAAGTCCTTAGACTCAACCATGTTATAGGGAACCTTATTTTGAGCAAGAAATCGGCACAAATCACCAAATTTCTTGGAATTTTCCTCTGAATAATAAAAACGACGAATGCTTTCGGGATGTTCCTTTCCCAAAGCCTTTACTGCCGCAAAACCGCATACTGCCAATTCATTATTTTTCTTGTTCTTCATAATTCCCTCATCTCTTACTGCAAAATAGTAATTTCTACACGACGGTTTGCAGCCCGCCCTGCATCTGTATTATTATCTCCCACTGGTCGTGTTCCACCGTAGCCCTTAAACATAAATTGTTCTTCTTTTAAGCCACGTTTTACCATTTCCTTGATTACCGACTGAGCTCGCTCCTCGGAAAGCTGCTGTTCTCCAGCTGCTCGCCCAACTGCCGCAGTATGACCTTCTATCAAGAAAGTTCCACCAGGAACAGACTTTAGTACTTCGGCCACAGCATCAAGACGCTCTTTTTCCTGGGGTAAAAGCTGGGAACTGTCGGCAACAAATTTCAAGTCCCGCACAGAAAGACGCACACCCTTGTCTGTATCTTCCACCTGGAACAATCCCTTACCATCATCTTCAGTGGAACTAGGTATATCTAAAGTAGGCTTTTTCTCTGTCTTACCAGTATCCTTGGAAGAATCTGTTGAAGAAGTATTTCCTGTAGAAGTTTTTCCACCACCAGAACCAATCCCAGTAGAACCAGTTTTTGAAGAACCAGAACCTTTACCAGTTTCATCTTTTTTTGCAAGACTAGAGCTGGCTGGAGGTTCCTCTCCACGAGCAATATAAACTGCCCGCTCATACAATTCTCGTTTGTCCACCTGCACAGGAATTTTTGTAAAAAGTGAAGTAGTTCCCTTGTATCGAATGGTTTCACCATTACGATAGGTAAAAGTTTCATCCAATCGATCAAGAATCATCATTACCGCACAAGTTTCTTTATCCACAAGTATATCCACATCGTGGGTACCTGTAGCTTGAGTCAGCTCGCTATCAATAATTCTCGGTGGATTATAGCGATTGAACCGTGTGGCAAATTTTGCCTTAATTCTATAAACTGGGGAGCCTTCATAAAGCTCTTCTCCTACAAATTCATATTCAACAGGAACTTCCAAAACTGTATATTGCTTGTCGTTACGAGGATCTACAACTCGCTCCGCAGTTCCTTGCCAGCGGCTACCTTTTTTTACTTTATCCTGTGGAAAAATGGGAAAATTCCGTAGCTGGGGATAATAACACATTTCCGTAAACTGAATGCTTCCATCCTTTAGCATCACAAAGGTAGAAGGATCAATATCATCAATTCCAGCTGCAGCTATTCGGCTATCTCGTTTTGTTTGCTGAAAAACGTAAAAGTCTCCGGTATATTCGGTACCTGATTGACCACGCCAAGAACCAGTTCCCACAGGATTCATAAATCCATGAACTTCTCGGCTAGTTAAACCAATATAACGACCATTTACATACTGACTCCAATTGGAACGTTCCACCAAGGTATAGTTCCCAGAAAAGCTATGAGCCAGCTGAACACTTCCTCCCGTAGAAGGAGTCGTTACCACAGAATTACCGCTAGAATTCTGTGCAAAAATGATTGAGGCTCCAAGAGAAGAAACTAAGAGCACAAACGCAACACGTTTTAATACAAATCCCTTGACCCTTCTCATAGAGCCTCCAAAAAAATTTATTTAATCTTTACAAGTTCAATATCAAAGACAATATAAGCACCGCCAGGAATAACTCCACCAGCACCTGCATCACCATAAGCCATGGAAGGAGGAAGCACAACAGTTCTCTTTTCTCCAACCTTCATTTCTTGAACCATTACATCAAATCCAGGAATCATCTGGTGAGCCCCAGTCATAAAGTCTAAGGTACCTCGTCCCTGAGAAGAATCAAACACCTGTCCATTCAAGAAATATCCTGTATAATGAACAGAAACATTCTTTCTAGCACCACAGGTAATACCACTTCCTTCCTTTGTTACCTTATAGTAGATACCATCAGCAGTCTTTGTTGCATCGGGGAATTTCTCTTCAATGGATGCAATAATTGCTTCCTGTTCCTTAGCTTTCTTTTCGGCATTTTCCTTTGCAACCTTTTCTCTTAATCCATTAAAATCAGCCTGAGTTGCAGTGAATTTACTTGCCTCATCACCCTGGCGAACAATTGTCACCTTGTTGATTTTGTCACCCTGAGCAATCTTATTTACAACATCCTGTCCCTCAAGAACACGACCAAAAACAGTATGCTTTCCGTCCAACCAAGGAGTTTCTACATGGGTAATGAAGAATTGGCTTCCGTTTGTTCCAGCACCAGCATTTGCCATGGAAAGAACACCTGGGCCATCATGCTTGAGACTTTCCACAATCTCATCTTCAAAACGATATCCAGGTCCACCTGTTCCATTGCCCTTGGGATCTCCACCCTGAATCATAAAGTCATTGATAACACGATGGAATTTCAGTCCATCATAAAAGGGCTTTCCCTTTGTAGCATCAAGAGTTCCCTCTGCCAAACCAACAAAGTTGGTTACAGTAAGGGGAGTCTCTTTGTAATGCAGCTCCAAAACAATGTCACCCTTTGAGGTTTCCATAATTGCAAAAACCCCATCCTTTCCTTCAATTACCTTTGGCTTTTTTTCCATGGACGAACATCCTCCTATTAAAATCATACAGGCACTTACTAATGCCACGAAATTCTTCGTCATTTTATACCTCTCTGTTATTTCAATTCAGCTTTTTTTGCTGAAATATAACGACTTTCAAACCAATCATGTAAAGCAGTTATTCGTGAACCAAAAGACTTGTTCAATTTATTTTCTAACAAACTAATGGCCGGAAATCTAACCTTTGCACCAATATACATTACAAGATAATCTCCCTTATCTAGAACATCAATATTGAACACAAGATTATTCGCTTTTACTGCAGTAATAAGTCCATATTTCAAGGGCTCCACCAATCTAATCACCATGGAAACTTCATTTTCTCGCTGATGATAATCAATTTGATAATAATTATCACCAAAAGAACCATCTTCCTGGAATGCATAGATTGAAAGATTATCAGCCGAACCTTCTACCTTATCAGCAATCCTATTTTTATCTTTAAGATTATCCACAGTATATGACTGAAAATATAAGGTCTTCATCTTTTTTTCACTATTAGAATAATATTCAATTCCTTCCATTGATGAAACTGACCTCATAATCTGAGAAATAAGCTCTGTATCAAATCCCTCTAAATCTGAACCTGCTGGTTTCTCAATCAAAAAAAGAGATTCAGCTACAAAAACAGGTTCTTTTTTTTCTGTCCACGTTTCTTTTAAAAGTAAACCTAACTCAGTATTTGGATACATGGTAAAATCTCTACCGCTTTCCTTAAAATACTGAGTTCGATATTCACCTTTTTCCAATAACTGCTGAAAAATCTCACCTTCAATCTCAGATGGAATATTTTCAGCAGATTGAGAAAAAACTGATCCAGTAAACAACAATGCTAAACACAAACAATACAGCAGATTATGATTATTGAACCAGTTCAATATTTTAAATTTCACAGAATGAATAACCTCTTAATTAAAATCTTCACTAAAACTGTGTCAAAAACCAGCAATACACTGCATTCATTCTTGTGATCATAGAAGATTCAACTTCTTTTCTCACATTTACCAATGGAATACTATTAGCTGCTACATCAGTGGTTAAATACAAAAGTAAATTATCTCCCAAGTCAATAGCAACAATACTGATTTTTAAGTTATTAGGATCTACAGCCTTTACTCCAAGACGGTTCATATGAACTCCCAACAAGAATGTGGAATACAAGACATTTGCTTCCTGATAATAATTCAACTGAAATTTTAATGCTCCATATACATCATCATTTTGATAAGCATAAGAAACTTGCCCATTTGAATTTCCTGTATTTTGATCTGCAATTGGTGTATCAGAAGAAATATTAGAAATCATATAAGCTTTGTCATAAAGAATTTTTCCCTTACCATTTTTATTGAAGTCGTATTCCATTCCCTGCATCTTACTTATAGATCTAAATACAGTAGAAACATCATCAATTGAAATAGTGTCTAATTTCTGCTGTCCCTTTTCTTTTAACTCACTTTTTGGTACCAAATACAGAAATTCAGCTACAAAGGGAACATTTTTTTCTCCCTTAGCTATCTTACTAGAAATA
>JAZQSR010000061.1:0-20270 GCA_045630225.1 Treponema sp.
AATTTTCTGTAGAAAGTCTTGAGCCCACCCACTTTTTACAAACTGACTTTTGGGCTTCTTTCAAAGAGGCCCATGGTTGGAAGTCTCTTCGCATTTACGGAAGCTATAAGCCGGGAGACTATCTTTCCCAGTGGACAGGCAAAGACGTTGCCTGCTTTACTTGTTCAATCCTCACTAGAAGCTTTTCGCTGCCTGTAGTGGGAAAAGTTTCCTTGGCCTACATTCCCATGGGAGTAGAACTGAATCAAACTCCTGAAATCATGGCAGAAACTGGTGCCTATGGTAAATTTCTGTCTGATTTTTCATACAGTCTAAGAAGTTTTCTAGATGAAAATACCCTGTGTATTCGATTTGATATTCCCGTTGATCTTGTTTCTTTAGAAGAGCGGGACTCATATCGTAAAACAATTCCCTGTAGTTTTGCTCCAGATAATATTCAGCCACCAGATACAGTATTGGTGGATTTAACTGCTAGCTTGGAGGAAATCCTTGCTCGAATGAAGAGTAAGTGGCGTTACAATATTCGTCTGGCAGAAAAGAAGGGAGTACAGGTGCGGCAAGCCTCTTTTGAGGAAATTGATGTTTTTTACGATTTGTATAAAACAACCTCCCAAAGAGATGGGATTGCTATTCACCATAAGGATTATTACAAGGATTTGCTGGAACGAGGGCAAAAAGATTCTACTTCAAAGGTGGATTTGTATATTGCATCTTATGAAGATGAGCCTTTAGCAGCTATTATTACGTTGTTTGCTGGCAAGGAAGCTGTCTATTTATATGGAGCTTCTTCCAATAACCACCGTAATCTTATGCCAGCCTACCTTTTGCAATGGAAGGCTATGGAGGCTGCAAAGGCTGCTGGATGCCAGGTGTACGATATGTATGGCATTCCCCCCACTGATGATGAAAATCATCCCATGTATGGCCTGTATCGATTTAAAACTGGTTTTGGTGGACAGGTTGTTCATCGGCCTGGTAGTTTGGATATTCCCTTGAGTCCTTTGTATAAATTCTATGTTTTAGGGGAGCGATTGCGGAATTTTTGGTACAAGCGAGTAAAAAAGTTGTTGGCTGGTCGTTAGAATCAGTCTAATGATGTATAATTTTGTATAATTTTTGGAGGAAATATGAGCCAAGACCTTACAGATAAGGATAAAAATGAAGATGGTGCTATGAATGCTACAGCAATTGCTGCTGGTACCTACGAGGTAGCTCTGGAACGGAGCAAGAAGCTAGAGGCAGAAATTGCTGCTAATCCTCAAAAGTTCAGGGTATTGACGGGAGACCGTCCCACTGGTCGTCTTCACATTGGACACTATTTTGGCTCTTTGCAAAACCGTGTCCGTCTTTCCAAGATGGGTGTTCCTACTACCATTTTGATTGCAGACTATCAGGTGCTGACGGACCACGATGCCTTTAATGAGATTTCTCAAAACACAAAGCAGCTGGTTATTGATTACTTGGCCTGTGGAATTGAACCAAGCAAGGATGTCATCATCTATCCTCATAGCTATGTGCCAGAAGCAAATCAACTTATGTTGCCTTTTTTGACCCTTATTTCCAATGCTGAGTTGGGAAGAAATCCTACCGTAAAAGAAGAAATTCAGGCTGCGGGAATCAAAAGTGTAAATGCAGGAATGTACACCTATCCTGTGCACCAAGCTTGTGATATTCTTTTCTGCAAGGCAAATGTGGTGCCTGTGGGAAAGGACCAGCTACCTCACTTGGAAATGACTCGTACCATTGCTCGCCGCTTTAACGAGAAATTTTCTCCCAAAAAGCCCGTATTCCCTGAGCCCCAGGCTTTGTTGAGTAAGACTCCCAGTATCCTTGGCCTAGACGGTAGCCAGAAAATGAGTAAGAGTCGTGGAAATGCCATTATGCTTTCTGCCACCGAGGATGAAACAGCAGCCCTTATTAAAAAGGCCAAGACCGATGCTGATAGAAACATTACCTATGACCCAGACAATCGCCCAGAGGTGGCAAATCTGTTGATGCTGATTTCTCTTTGTACTGGAGATGAGCCCCAGCTGATTGCTGAGAGACTTGGTGACGGTGGTGGTGGAGCTTTGAAAAAGCTTTTGACTGAATCCTTGAATGAAACCCTTCGTCCTATCCGCAGTCATCGTGCTGAATTGGAAAAGGAGCCTGAATACATCAGAAAGGTACTACTTGATGGTGTAGAGGCAGCCCAAGCCATGGCTCAGGCTACTTTGAAAGAAGTTCGCTCCGTTATGAATATGGAGATTTAGCTTTTGTCAGAAACCCCTTACCGCTCATTTTGTTGTGGTGAGGGGTTTTCTTCTGTAGATTGCTTTTCTTCAACTAAAGACTTTCCAATTAAAAATTCCAAGGTGGCTGTTACATCGCCTGCAATCATGTATTCAGTGAGCACTGGATATTTTGTAAGAATTTCACCAAGATTTACCAAGGCAGAAAAATTATCGCTTTCGGTAATTTCTTGGGCCCCGGTTCCTTCAATAATGCTATTAAGATAGGCATTTTTTGCTGTGAGATACAGGCTTGCATCAGGCATCTTTACATCACGAATATCTGTGGAAACAATTTCCAACCAAGGTGATTTTTCCATTAATTCTGTAGCTTCCACCAATTCTTTTGCAGTGATAGTTTGAATTAGTAGTCCTGTGGTGTCATTTTGTGTCTCTTGGAGCAAGTAGGAGGTAATGGCAATGTTGAATTGATGGAGCTCATCTCGAATTAGCTTTTCCAGTGCCTCTTGATTCTGAAGGTTATGCTGTTCCACCAATGAGATTAAATTGTCTTGATGGATTTTTGCCTTGCTTTCCACAGTAATGGCATAGGTAAAGTCGGGATTTCCCTCTAGCTTTGTGGCGTACAGTTGTGCTGAAGGAAGGGATGCACTAAAGGTGTCTGTTTGAGAGATGGGGTCTAGGGAAAAGATTTTCAGCTGGGTGTTGGTAGGTAAAAGTCTTTCCCACCGCCACAGGAATTTCCCAGATTGAATAAGCTCTGGGTATACGCCGCTTGTTTTTGATTGGAGAATGCCGTACTGTCCCAGGGGAACGTCGAATTGAACCCAGCCAAGGTAAAAGACTATTCCGCCAAATAGGATAAGTATAATCAAGGAAACAAGGGCTTTTTTCATTTTGCTAGAACCGCCTAAAAGATAAGTTATTGAAGAAACAAGCACTAATAAACCACGTAAAAATTGACGAAGCATAGTGGTTTGCTTATACTATATTATATCTAGGAAGGGGTTTTGTCTGCAAGGTTTCGTATGGGAAAAAAAGAGAAAAAAATAGAGCCACATTATAGACATCCCTTGTTTCAGCTTACCAATAGAGTCCTTGTTTTTTTTAGTTTATTTGTCGTCGTCTCCATCTTTTTTTATATTACCGGTAGTATTAACCAGTTTTTAGATTCCAGCCTGCTTTTTATTTTGGGAATCCTGCAGGTTGCTTCTGTAATAACCCTTGTCCTGTGTGTTTTCTCTTTTATCCAGGTAATAGTTTTTTCTATATATTATAAAGAATTATTTTATCTTTGGCATTTATTCTACATTATATTCTCCATTGTGGTGTCAGTAGTTGGTTTTATCTTTTCTGGAGTCATCACCGTGCTTTCAGCTGGAATGTAGGCTTGACAGAAAACCACTGCCCATTTATCATTTAAAAGTTATGGCTAAACGATTGTACGGAATCCGCGGTGCTGTGTGTTGCGGAAATACTGCACAGGAAATTCAAGATGCAGTGTATGACATGTGTTCTCGGCTTTTTGCTGAGAATGGATTGCAGGGAGATGATTTTGTATCCCTCCATTTTACCATGACTGGAGACCTGGATGCTTTGAATCCAGCAGCAGCTCTTCGTCGCAGTGCCTGTGGAGAATTAGTTGGAACTGCAGCTCTGTTTTGTAGTGCCGAAGCTCCTGTTCAGGGTGGCTTGCCCCGCACCATCCGTCTTTTAGTTACCGCCTACATGGAAGAAGGTCGTAAGCCTGTCCATATTTATACTGGCGGGGCAGAGGTGCTTCGTCCTGATTTTGTCCAGGCTCAAAAATCATCTCATCAGGTTTCACCATGAGTTCACGATACCCAAAGAACGTATGGCTTGTAAGTCGGGAATACGCAGGAATAGCTGAGGCTGGTGGCGTAAAGAACGTGGCCTGTTCTCTCTGTGAAGGCTTGGCCAACAGGGGAATCCACGTCACCTTGATGATTCCTCGCTATGGCTGTACCGATTTTGTCTTGACTACAGGCTATACTCCAAATGTCATTCCTCCTCAACATATTTATGTGGATGGCAAGGATTATGTGGTATCCTTTGACAAGGCTCAGGTTGGCAAGGTGGAGGTTATCTTTGTTATCCACCAAATCTACAGCGAAAAGGCTGGTGTCTATACCTATACCATGGCAGACGAGCGTCGGAACAATAGCCAGGTGCGGGGCACTGGTTTTCATGACGCCTTGCTGATGGATGTGCTTTTTCAAAAGGCCGTTTTAGTATATGGCATGGTTTCCCAAGCAATGCCCCAGATTATCCATTGTCAGGATGCAGCTACTGCCCTGATTCCTGCCATGGCTCGTTGTGGAGATGAGTTTAAAGAAAGGTATGAGTCGGTAAAGTTTGTTGTAACGGTACATAATGCAGGGCCTGGTTACCACCATGAGCTCCACGGCCTTGATATGGCTGCTTCGTTTACTGGCATTCCAAGTTCTGTTCTTTCAGACTGCATGAATGGCAATGCAGTAGAGCCATTTTTGGCTGCTGGTCACTTTGCCGCCTTGACTACCGTATCTCCTTGGTATGCCCAAGAATTAATGGATGCAGAAAACAAGGATACCGTGGGTCTTTCCCAACTCTTTATTGACAAGGGATTTTCCATTACAGGAATCACCAACGGCATCGATTGTTATCGTTACGATCCCTCCAGCAATCATTCCTCATTGTTGCCCTTTGCCTTTTCTCCTGAAAAAGGTGTATTGGAAGGAAAATACAAGAACCGCCGTTACTTCATCCAAAATTATGCCTCAGAATCTAGCAAGATGTTGTCCAACGAGTTCATTCGTTCTGGAAGCATTTCTGATAGCGATATAGAAGGGAAGCGAGGTAAACGGGTTGTTTATTTTTGTTACCACGGAAGAATTGCCAGTCAGAAGGGAATTGATGTTTTGGCCGATGCCGCCGCCATGCTTTTGTCTGCTCGCAAGGATGTACGATTTTTGCTGGTGGGGCAAGGTGAATCTGCATTGGAAAATAGATTGTCTCAATTAGCAATGGATTTTCCTGGTCAATGCGTGTATTTGCAGGGGTACGATAGGGCTGTTTCTCGGCTTTCCACTGCGGCGGCAGACTTCATCGTGCTGCCCAGCAAGTTTGAGCCCTGTGGTCTTGAGGATTTCATTGCACAACTCTATGGAACGATTCCTGTGGCCCATGCTACTGGTGGTTTAAAAAAGATTATTCATGAGCAAACAGGTTTTCTCTATGAAAACAATTCTGGAGAAAATTTATTTGCAGTCATGAATGAATTAGCAGATTTGGCAAGAAACGATTTTGCAAAGTTGGAAAAAATAATTTCTTGCGGGGCAGAGTATATACAGAAAAACTATGACTGGAGTTCTGTTATCCAGGATAAATATTTGCCTTTTTATCGCGAACTATAATTTTTAATTTTTTTCAAAAAAAATTAAAATATGTATTGACACTTTTTTGTGTTTGCTATATATTCATATACGTTCGTTACCGCCAACTTAGCTCAGCTGGCCAGAGCACGTGATTTGTAATCTCGGGGTCCAGGGTTCGAATCCCTGAGTTGGCTTAATGAATGGGGAGGTTCCCGAGCGGTCAAAGGGGGCAGACTGTAAATCTGTTGGCTCCGCCTTCGAAGGTTCGAATCCTTCTCTCCCCACTTTAGGGCGTTGAACTCAAAGTTCAACGCCTTTTTTTATTCTATTTTCTTGGAGTAAATCTTGGCTGGTTGGTATTCTCCTGACGGACTTCATTTTTCCTGTACTCAATGTTCTCATTGTTGTCGTCATGAACCTGGTTTTGTGTATTTATCTCAAAAAGATTTGACAAATCTTTGTCTATACTTTAACCTAAAAGAACAGCAATTTATTGAACAGTATTGTCGTTGGGTTCCTTACTACGATGGTAGTGAAGTGCTTTGTCTTTTGGAGAAAGAAAATAACGATTGTATCTTTTGGGATTCTGGTTGTGCCGCCTATGGTGCTCGGCCTGTTCAGTGTTCTACCTATCCATTTTGGTCGTTTATTGTCAAGAGTCCAGAAGCATGGAAGCAGGAAGCAACAGAATGTCCTGGAATCAATTGCGGTGAATTGCATTCAGCTTCCGAAATAGAAGAATCTATACGATGTTATGAGGAAAATGAACCTATTAGGAGACAGGAGGGATAATTATGGATATCCGTTTTTGGGGAGTGAGGGGTTCTGTTCCCACACCACTTACAGGCCAGCAGGTTCAGGCAAAGATTGAGGCTGTTGTCCAGAGAATTTCACCTCGGGATATTGTTTCCCTGGATGCTCGTGAGCGTTTTCTTGCATCCCTTCCTCCATCAATTTTTGGAACTGTAGGTGGAAATACTTCCTGCATGGAAATTCGTGATAGTCAAGGAAATGTCTGTATTCTTGATGCAGGTACTGGTTTACGTGAGTTTGGTAAGCGTGGAATTCCTGCTCCAGATAATACCTATCACATCTTGTTGTCCCATTTCCATTGGGACCATATTCAAGGTTTGCCTTTCCTAGATCAAGCCTATATGAAAAACTGCAAGATTATTTTTTATTCAGTCTTTCCCTATGCCAAGCAATTGCTTTCCCGCCAGATGGACTTGCCTTATTTTCCTGTTCAGTTTGACACAGGTTTTTTTGCAGATATTTCCTTCCAGTTGATTAAGCCTGGAGTTCCTTTCCAAATTGGTGCCTTTACCATTGTTGCAAAGAAAATGTCTCATCCTGGCAATTCCTATGCTTATTCCTTTGTAGAAGGGGATAAGAAGGTGATTTACGCTACGGATGTGGAGCTGTCCAGTGCTGACTTTGCTGATTCCGAAACTAATGTGTCTTATTTTACAGATGCTAATGCCATTATTCTGGATACCCAGTATACAGTGGAAGAGGCGCTGTACAAGGCTAATTGGGGGCATTCAGCCTTTTCTTTGGCGGTTGATTTTGCCACAAAATGGAATATCAAGAAGATGTATCTTTTTCATCATGAGCCCACTTATGACGACAAGAAGTTGAATTCCATCCTTCAGTCTGCCCAATGGTATGCCCAGTACGTAGCAAATACCGACATGGAATTGTATCTTGCCCAGGAAGGTCTTAGTTTTAGTATATGAACGATTCTGAAAAAGATCCTCTTGTTTTTACTTATACGTTTACACCTCAAGAAACTGCAATCTTTGCCCGCTTCATTCGTTGGCAGGGATTGCCTGATGGTTTGGAGCGTTTTAGTAAGACGGTTATTGATACCATGTATAATGCCATGACCATTGATGATTTGGAGCATTTCTTTAATAAATAAATTTGTCATCTACTGATTTTTTCGTTATATTGGAGTTGTTGTGATGCGAAAAATCTTACTTACCTGTCTTATTGTTTTTTTTGCTTTGATTGTAATCCTTGGAGGAATGGGAGCTAGTTGGTGGTTCTTATCCCAGAAACCTGTGTCTCAAGACCAAGTATCTGCAGTTTCCTATAAGTTGGAAGTACCATCTGGTACAGGGATTAAAGCAGTAGCAGCAACATTAGAAGCTGAAAATATAATTCGCTCTCAATTAGCTTTTTACTTGTTGGCCAGAAAAGAGAACTTGCAGTTAAAAGCTGGTGTATATGAAATTCAATCTTCTATGGAATTAAAAGAGATTTTTGACTTATTGGAGTCTGGGAGACAAGAGCATCTTGTGGTGAGTATTCCAGAAGGCTTAACTCTTTCAAAGGTGGCTGCATTGTTGGAATCAAAAGATGTGATTTCTGCAGAGGAGTTTCTTGGTGCAGCAAAAAATCCAGCACTTTTGGCGGAATATCAAGTTCCTGCTTCCAGTTTTGAGGGGTATCTTTTCCCTGACACCTATTATTTTATTCCGGGAATGAAGGCTGAAGCTGTAGTGCGGATGCTGGTAGATACATTTTACAAAAAAATTGCCAGTATTGAAGGATTGTCCCTTCTTTCTCCCCAGGAATTGTTTGATGTAGTAAATCTTGCTTCCATTGTGGAGCGGGAATATCAGGTTACTGAGGAAGCCCCCCTTATTGCCAGTGTCTTCAAAAACAGATTGAATAGAAATATTGGCCTTTATTCTTGTGCCACTGTTGTGTACGTCATTACAGAGATAGAGGGGCGTCCTCATCCAGAAATTGTTACCAACAAGGATTTGAAGCTAGACAGTCCCTATAATACCTATAAGTGGGCTGGTCTTCCACCTGGTCCCATCTCAAATCCTGGACTTGTTGCCTTGAATGCTGCCGCAAATCCACCAAAAACTCCTTATTACTATTTCCGCGTTACAAATGCTGGAGATGGTAGCCATCATTTTTCAGAAGGTTTTCAGGAGCATGTGGAAATGGGACAGTTGTACATCAAGCGGACGGCAGGAAATTAATGGGAGGAAGGATTTCTGAGTACACAGTCCAGCAGGTAATGGAGCGGGTTGATATGCCTGCCCTTATCGGGGAATATACCCGGCTGGAACGTCGTGGGGAGGAGTGGTGGGGATGTTGCCCCTTTCACACAGAAAAGACACCTTCCTTCAGTGTGGTTCCCAGCAAGGGAATGTACTATTGCTTCGGTTGCCATGAAGGTGGCAGTGCCATTGATTTTGTCAAGAACATGGAAAAATTGTCCTTTCCAGAGGCTGTATTGTTTTTGGCAAAACATGCTGGTGTGGAAGTAATCTATTCTGGAAACCAACCAATTCAAGAAGAGGATACCTCTTTAAAAGACCAGTTCATTGACTTGTATACTCGTGTTGCAGGTTCTTATCATTATTGTCTTACCTCCACTGTGGAAGGAAAGTTCGCCCTGGATTATATTTTGAATCGAGGAATAACTATGGATACGATTCAAAAGTTTCAGTTGGGCTATTCTCCTGCAAACCGCTACTGGCTTAGAAAATTTCTTCGGAGTAAAAACTATAGTGATGGATTTTTAAATGATTCTGGGCTTTTTTCAAAAAAATATCCTGAGATTTCATTTTTTAGCAATCGGCTCATGTTTCCCATTACCGATCGTCAAGGAAAAACGGTAGCCTTTGGTGGTCGCCTCCTCGAAGGTGAGGGCCCAAAATATGTGAACTCTGGTGATCTTTTGCAGTATCAAAAAGGTAAGACTTTGTACGGTTTTCATTTGGCTCGTCAAAATATTCGTAAGGCTAAGTCGGTGATCTTTTGCGAGGGGTACATGGACGTACTGGCCTACCACCAATGTGGCTTGGGTCATGCGGTGGCTCCCTTGGGAACAGCTCTTACCCATGATCAAATCAAGTTGGTGCAGCCCTTTGTGGAAGAGATCTATCTGTCCTTCGATTCCGACAGAGCAGGAAGAGCTGCTACCTGGAAGGCCATTTTGATGTGTCGTCAGGCTGACATTCCCGTTCGGATTATTTCCTTGGAGGGAGGAAAGGATCCTGCAGAAATTATGGTAAATTTTGGTGCTGAGATATTGACAAATTTTGTAAACAGTGCTAGAATAGACGGCGATTATTTGTTATCTTTTTTGGCGACAGAACATCAAATAGATACCCCAGAGGGTAAAACAAAAGCTGCATTGGCATTCTTTCCATACATTGATGCGCTTAAATCTGATATACAAAAAGAATCATGGTTGACACGTTTGTGTCAAGTATTGAATCTGAATATAGAAGCTGTAAAGAAGGATTTTTCAAATCGTGTCGCAGCTGAGTCGCGGGTTCAGAGCCATGGAGAAGGGGTAAAGGACGCTAAGCCTCTTCAGATACGAATGAATGCTGAGTTGCGTTCCGTATTAGCTGTGGTGGCAAATCTTGATACATATGGGTTAATGAGGTCAAGTCTATCCCCGGAGGACTTTGAGGATCCGGTGGCTAGGGAATTATTCATTATTCTGGAAGAATGTTATAGGGAAGAATCAGTCCTACATGGTAGTGTACTGGCAAAATGCAGCAATGAGCAATTAAAAAGTCTAGTTGCCCGAGTTATTACCTCTGGCGAATATTCAGATAATCACGAAAAGGTTATTGAAGATAGTATTCGTCACATTAAGAGGAATAGCCTTGAGCGCAAACGAAGTCGCCTGCTGAATAAAATTCGCCAGTTAAGTACCACCGCCACAACCTATGAAGAACAGAGACTTCTTGAAGAATTAATTTCCGAGAAAATGAATATTGATTTTGAACTAGATAGTAAGGATGCACGCTGATGGACGACTTAGATTCGGCTATTGAAAAATTGATTGAATACAGTAAGGAAAAACGTTCCATTTCTTGGGATGAGTTGAATGGAATGTTGTCTTCTGAAATTTTGAACTCAGATAAAATGGAAGTGGTTTTATCTGAGTTGGCAAAAAACAACATCCAGTTGGAAGATGATACTGATGAACTGGACAAGGTTGAAGATGACGACGATTTTGTTCTTGATTCAGATGATGATGATGCCGTTCAGGATGAAGATGCCCAAAAGGTAGCTGAAGAAGATAGCGGAAAGAAGCGCCTTATTTCTGGAGATAAGGATTCTGGTGGTGATGATCCTGTTCGCTTGTATTTGCGGGAAATAGGTAAGGAAAACCTTTTGACTGCGGAGCAGGAAGTTGAGCTTTCCAAGAAGATGGAAGACGGCGAAAACATCATTAAGGATGTAATCAAAAAATCTGGAATCCTGATTCCCGAATTCTATAATATTGGTGTAAAAGCTTTTTCTCGTATTGATATTCAGCCTGGTCGCAACAGAAAGGAAATCAACGAGGAGATGACAGAAAAGCGTCGTCTCAAGACTTGTTATAGTGAATACATCAAGCCTGTTTTTGCTGACATGAAGGCCTATATGCAACTGAAAAAACAGTTGTATGAATCAGACCAGACAAACCAGATTTTTAACGATCCCCAGCTGGTTGCTTTGCGGGAAAAAATCATGGTTTCTCTCCAGCGTGTTGAAATCCAGTCTGAGGAAATCGAGCGTTTTTCTTCACGGTTTATAGATGCAACCCGTCGTATCAGCGAGTATCGTAACCGTCAGGATAAAAAGGCAAAAGAGCTCCGCATTACCGACTTCAGTGATTTGAGAAGTTTGGGAAAGCGTATTGCAATGAAGTCTGAGCGGGCTAAACTTGAAGCTGATTTAGGAATTTCTGCCGACGAGATTCGTGAAATTTATACCCAGATTCAGAAAATTAGCCGAAAGCTCAGAAAGCTTGAGTATGAGTTTGAGAACGATGTTTCTGAAATCATTTCCATGTCAAAGGAAATTAACCGTGGACGACGCATGATGAAGGAAGCCAAGAATCGACTCATCAATGCAAACCTGCGACTTGTTGTTTCCATTGCAAAGAAATACACCAACCGTGGCTTGCAGTTCTTTGATTTGGTGCAGGAAGGAAATATCGGTCTTATCAAGGCAGTAGAAAAATTCGAGTACCGCAAGGGATATAAATTCTCCACCTACGCAACTTGGTGGATTCGACAGGCCATTACCAGAAGCATTTCTGACCAGGCTCGTACCATCCGTGTACCTGTTCACATGATTGAGCAGATTAACAAGGTGGTGCGGGAATCTCGCCAGCTGATGCAGAAGTTTGGACGTGAGCCCACTGATGAAGAAATCGCCTTGCAGTTGGGCTGGCCTGTTGCTCGTGTAAAGCAGGTGAAAAATGTTGCTCGTGAGCCAATTTCCTTGGAAACTCCTATTGGAGAGGAAGAGGATTCATCATTGGGAGACTTTATCGAGGACAAGGACGTGGAGAATCCCGCATCCAAGACAGCCTATACCATGCTGCAGGATCATCTCCATACTATTTTATCTACTTTACCTCCCAGAGAGCAGGAAGTTTTGAAGATGCGTTTCGGTCTGGATGATGGCTTCTCCCTTACGCTTGAAGAAGTTGGTTTGTACTTTGACGTCACTAGGGAGCGTATTCGTCAGATTGAAGCTAAGGCATTACGTCGTTTGCGTCATCCTCGTCGCTCTGGTGGTTTGAAAGATTATATGGATTGATACTGTCATGTATAACTGGGTAAAATAATCCAGTGATACATATGCTAGACATTCAATCAATAATAGGATATAAATTAAGTTTAGTATAGCTTTAGAAGAGGGGTTCTGTTCATGGATATGACCAATGTATTTGAAAAACTTATTGCATTGCAGGAAATTCTTGCTGAAAAATATGAAATTGAGTCAAAGATAGAGAATGCTCCTAAAGGTTTGGGCCTTCAAGATGAATTGTTGGTTCGAATGAAGGAAGAATATATCAATATAAACACAGCCTATGAAGAGGTAAAGGCAAAAATTTCCAAGTTAAAGCTTGATTTGGATGAAGCTGTGGCTGCTCGTGAACGGGGAGAGCAAGGGATGGATAACATTACCACTCACCGTGAATATGAAGCCCTAGACAAGGAAATTAAGGATGCCTCTGAAAGGGAAAGTCAGTTGCGAAAGGAATTACAGACAGAAGAACGTCATTTCGAAGATCTTTCTGCAAAGATGAGTCGCAAAGAACAAGAACTGGAAATGGGGAAGAGCGAGCTGGAAGAAAAGAAAGAAAATTGGGCTCGTGATGTTGAAAACATTAAAGTAGAACTGAATAAATTGAAGATTCGTGAAGATGAAATTGTTCCAGATTTGGATCCAGAGATTGTGTTTAAGTTTGAACGAATTATTCGAAGTAAGCAGAACCGAGGTATTGTTGCCGTTAAGGGTAATGTTTGTGATGGTTGTCACATGATTCTTCCCGCACAGTTTGCTAATGAAGTTCATAAAGGTGAGGATATCGTATTCTGTCCTTACTGCAGTCGTATTTTGTTCTATCAAGAGCAAGAAGACGGAGATGAAACCTACTTCAACTTTGAAGATGCAGCTGAAAGCCTCGTTGGTTTGGACGATGAAGATTTTGACGAGGAAATGGATGAAGATGAGGATCAGGACGAAGTAAAAGAACTGGACGAATACGAAGATTAATTTTGTTGATTGGGCAGAAAATATATGGTCGCTTTTTCTACAATTCTATGGAGTTGTAGAAAAAGAGGAAAGTCCGGGCTCCTTCGGAAAAGACGCCGGTTAACAACCGGGAGTAGCATTGGTGACGATGTTGCTACAGAAAGCGCAGCAGAAAATAAACCGCCTTGTTTACAAGGTAAGGGTGAAATGGTGGGGTAAGAGCCCACCGGGCAAACGGTAACGATTGTCGCATGGCAAGCCTCGTCTGGAGCAAGACCAAGCAGTAGTTGTAACTCCGATATGGAAGAACCTTACTTCCACAGCTACGGGTAGGTTGCTTGAGGTACAGGGAAATCTGTATCCTAGATAGATGACCATGCTTGATGTTTTATACCATCAGGTGACAGAACCCGGCTTATTATATTTTCTGTCTTTTTTTTATTGGGGAATTGTGTGGCACGCAAACAGAAGTCTACAGCTCAGCAAAATGTTTTTCGTCGCAAGAATAGATTTTTGCGACGTTTAGTTGTATGCATTATTGTTCTTTTCATTTCTGCCTTTGTGACTATACCAGTTCTCTATTTAAAAAATATGAAAAAAGAAGCTCCAGTGAGCATGACGCAACTTTCATCATTATGGCAGGAAGGCAACTACCGGGAAGTGTATGATTTAACTAAAGGTTTGCTAGCGGAAAAACCCTTCCATGCTATGGCTCTGGCTTTTAATGGTTATTCTGGATTTTATCTTGCAGTTTCCCAAACAGACACTACAATGGCTCAAGCTTATTTGGATTCGGCTGTTAATGCCTTACGTTTGGCTGCCCTTAAAACCCGCGGAAATGCTCGTTCCCAGATTCATTACATGTTAGGAAAGGCTTATTTCTACAAAAATACCCTTTCAGACTATCACTATTATAGTGATTTAGCGGTAAAATACCTTGCTTTGGCAAAGGCTGAACAGTATGAGGCTGATGACATTCCAGAGTTGCTGGGATTGAGTTATGCTACTTTAGGAATGACAGAAAAGAGTATAGCTGCATTTACCGAGGCACTTTTGGTACGAGAATCAGATGTTTTGTTACTTTCTATTGCTGAACAGTATTATAAGAATAGGCAGTTATCTGCAGCAAAAGCTTATTTACATCGAATTTCTACTTCTACTGGAGATGATACGGTGAGGTTGAAAAGCAAGACCTTGCTAGGTCAGATTTATATTGATGAAGAAAATTATGATGAAGCGGAAGCAGAATATCGTTCAATGTTGGAAATAAATCCAAACTATGCAGACGCAGTGTATGGTATTGGTGTAATATACGAAAAGCGAGGTGAGCTGGTGAAGGCTCGTTCAGAATGGAGAAAAGCTCTGAGACTGGACGTAAATCATCAGGGGGCAAGATTGCGACTTACCGAAAATAAGTAACTAAGATAGGAGAAAAGATATGTCATTTTTTGATAAGTTTTCCACAGATATTGGAATAGATTTGGGTACTTGTAATACTTTGATTTATGTACGTGGAAAAGGAATTGTTGTAAATGAGCCTTCTGTTGTGGCTGTTGAAAGGGGAACAAATCGTGTTGTAGCTGTTGGTGCCGAGGCCAAGCGTATGCTTTGGAAAACTCCAGAAACCATTACTGCTATTCGTCCTTTGAAAGACGGTGTTATTGCTGATATGGCCAGTACGGAGAAAATGATCCGTTACTTTATCTCTAAAATTGTGTCTCGCCATCAGGTGTTTAAATCCACCAGAATGAAGATTGGTATTCCTACCTGTATTACAGAAGTTGAAAAACACGCTGTAGAAGAAGCTGCCGTTAAGGCTGGTGCTAAGGAAGTTGAATGTATCGCTGAATCCTTAGCCTCTGCAATTGGTGCCCAGATTCCCATTGATGAGCCAGAGGGACACATGGTATGTGACATTGGTGGTGGAACAACAGAAGTTTCTGTAATCTCCTTAGGTGGTATGGTTGTTACCAATGCGATTCGTCTTGGTGGAGACGAGTTTGACGAGTCCATCGTAAAGCATGTTCGTAGTGTCCACAACTTGATTATTGGACAGCAGACTGCAGAACGACTTAAAATCGAAATTGGAAATGCTGCTGCTGATAAAAGCATTGAGAAGATGGAGATTAAGGGAACCGATGCCATTACTGGGCTTCCTCGTCGTCTTGAAATTGACTCTGTAGAGGTTCGTGAGGCTTTAAAAGATCCTGTAACCCAGATTGTTGAGGTTATTAAGCGGACTTTAGGTCAGACTCCACCAGAACTTTCCGCTGATATTATTGAAAACGGAATTGTAATGACTGGTGGTGGATCCTTGTTGAAGGGCTTACCAAAGCTTATTTCCAAGGAAACTGGTGTACCTGTTTTGTTGGTGGACAATCCTCAGGAATGTGTTGCCATTGGTGCAGGAAAGGCCTTTGAATTGTTCAGGGATATTTCCTCTGACAGAAGTATCTACGATAACCTGAACAACTAGGTGCTTTCATGGCATTGCGGAAACCTCAATTTCTTCTCAAACCTTCTCTTTTTGTATTGGTTTTGCTTGTGTTGATTTCGGGCACCATGTTGGCCTTGTCTTCTGGTGGCTTTATCGTCAATTTCAAAACAGCAGGATTTTCTGCCTTGTCTGCCTTGCAAAAGGGAACTCGTGCCGTTTATTCCAGTATTACTGGTGTTGTATCCGCAGTACAAGAAATTAGTGTATTGCGAGAGGAGTACCAGCGTCTTACTCAACAGTTGGAAAACTATGAGTACATGCAACAAAATAATGCAGAGATTCGGCGTGAAAATGATCGATTGAAGGAGCAGCTTGCCTTTACTACTCAGTTTGAATATAAGAGTCATCCTGCCCAGATTATTGGGCGGGATCCCAATAATCAGTATTCTTTTATCACCATTAACAAAGGTAGCCGTCAGGGAATTAAAAAGAATATGCCTGTAATTGCAGTTCAAAATGGTACCATTGGTTTGGTGGGCAAGGTCTTGCAGGTAGGTTATACCACCAGCATGGTGATGCCCATATACGACTATGATAGTAATGTTTCTGCCCGTATCCAAAATACTCGAGATGTAGGTCTTGTCAGTGGGTTGGGGTGGGAAGATAGTCCTCTTTCTATGAAATATATCAAGAAACGAGTGTTGCCAGATCTTCAATATGGAGACTTGGTGGTAACATCTGGAGAAAATGAGAATTATTTGAAGGATATTCCCATTGGATATATTTCGACTATTACCGTACAAGATTATGATTCATCTTTGAACATTGAGTTGACTCCTGTCCTTGATTTTGGTCGCTTGGAGACTGTTATCGTTGTGGATATGAAAGAGATAAATCCAGATGCTGAAAAGGAGGACAACAAATGATTCGCAAGTCACTTGTGATTTTTTCAATCTTGCTGATATGTACCCTGTTAGAAACAGCCTTATTGTCTAATGTTGTTTTTCTTCCTGTAGTACCAGATTTGCTTTTGCTGGTGGTTATGTATATTTCTGTATACAACGGTTCGCTATCAGGTGAGACAACGGGCTTTGTATCTGGCCTGTTGCTTGATTTCCTTACTGCAGCTCCCTTGGGGTTAAATTGTCTTTTGCGTACTCTTTTGGGATTCTTCGCAGGTCTTTTTAATAATGTATTAAATATTTCTGGAATTTTTATTCCTGCCTTGTTGGCTTTGATTGCCACCATTGTAAAAGCTGTGATGATTGAATTTATTTCATTCTTTTTCCCAAATGGTGTTATTACCTACGATATGTTTTCTGCCTCTTTTGGTATGGAGCTTTTGTTAAATGTGATTCTTGCTCCCATGGTATTTGCCTTTCTTTCTCTCTTTTCTTCTGTACTTGTTGATAGCAAGGAGATTGTTCACGGATGAGAGTCAATGATTTAAAGACAAAATCAGGTGTTTCTTTAAAAAGAGATTTTAAACTGGTGGTGTTGGCTCTCATTATCTTGTGTTCCTTTGCCATCTATACGTTAAAGTTGTTTTCAATGCAGGTGTTGGAAGGTGCCCAATATCGCCAACAATCTGAAGATATTTCCAGTCGTGTAAAGACCATTCCCGCCCAGCGTGGTGAAATTTACGATAGGAATGCTACCGTTCCCATGGTTGTTAATACGGATTCCTTTGCGGTGGACTTGATTCCAGGGGAAATTCCCAAGGGAAAATATGATACTGTGGCTGCAAAATTAGCAGAAATTCTTCAAATTGACAAAAAGCAAATCGATACACGAATTCCCAGTAACCAGCGTGGTTCTTTTTCTGCCATAGAGGTAAAGTCTAACGTGCCATTTTCCATGGTTTCTGATATTGCTGAAAATAAAAATGATTTGCCAGGAGTTTCTTGGCGTTCAAAACCCCTGCGAAGCTATGTACAGACTGGTTCTATGTCCCATATTCTGGGATATGTAGGTGACATTACCAGAGAAGAATTGAAGGTGATGTATAACCAGGGATATACTAATACTAGTATTATTGGTAAAACTGGCGTTGAAAAACAATATGACTCACTGCTTCAGGGTGTTCCAGGCCAAGAGTCTACCACGGTAGACGTTCGTGGACGGCTTTTGTCTGATGCTTTGACTGTAATCAATCCTGAGATGGGAAAAAATCTTGTTCTCACCATAGACACTGATATTCAGACTTTGACAGAAAAGGCTCTGGGAGAACGGGTAGGGGCTGCGGTGGTGTTGAAGCCAAGTACCGGAGAGATTCTTGCCATGGTTTCCTATCCATTTTTCGATTCCAACTTGTTTAGCTCTGAAAATGCTTCCCAAGAATATGCTCGAATGGTGAACGCTTCAAACAATCCCTTGTTGAATCGTGCCATAAATGCAGCCTATCCACCGGCTTCTACCTTTAAGGTGATTATGTCGGCAGCTATGTTGGCAGAGCAATCTATGCCTGCAGAAAAGAAGGTAGAGTGTACTGGTTCCATCCGCTATGGTGACAGAACCTTCCGTTGTCATATTGGTGTTCCTGGCCATGGTTATATGGATTTGAAAAATGCCTTGGCTCAGTCCTGCAACGTGTATTATTGGACACTTGGTAAGGACTTTATCGGTATTGATATGATTGCGTCCTATGCTCAGGAGTTTGGTCTTGGACGTTCCCTAGAGATTGACCTTCCCAGCCATTCTTCTGGATTTATACCAACAGCCCAGTGGAAGGAAAGACGTTACCACGAAAAGTGGCTTGGTGGAGATACCTTGAGTGCAGCCATCGGTCAGGGCTATACCACGGTAACTCCCTTACACATGGCAAATGCCATTGCTATGGTGGTGAATGAGGGTGTTATTTATAAGCCCCATATTTTGAAAGAAATTCGTGATCCTGCCAGTGGTGAGGTGATTTCAACGGTGGAGCCCACTGTTTTGCATGAATCTTCCATTGACAAGTCAGTGTGGCATACTGTGAAGGAAGCCATGCGTCATACGGTAACTGACGGAACAGTTCTGTTCCCCTTGAAAAATAAGACGGTAAAGATTGCAGGAAAGTCTGGTACTGCTGAAGTTGCACAATACAAAAATCAGTGGCACTCTTGGTTTGTTGCCTATGCTCCCTATGACGGTCCACCAGAAGATGCAATTGTAACGGTGGTTCTGGTAGAAGCCTTGAACCAGTGGGAATGGTGGGCTCCTTATGCTACAAATATCATCATGCAAGGAATTTTTGCTAACCAAGATTATGAGCAAGCTGTTGACGCCCTGGGATTCCGTTATTTGACACGACCTGTAGGAAGACAGGAGTAGGACAGGGGAATGAAATTACGTATTTTTGAGTTATTTGACCTTATTCTCTTGATGACTATGGTATTGCTGATAACAATCGGTGTGGTCTTCATCTATTCATCAAGTGTAAACTCCGCGGGAATCTCTGTGTCCCGGGAATATATCCGTCAGATTGTGTTTGGTTCTACAGGCCTTGTACTTATGGCTACTGCTGCCATCTTTGATTACCGTAAACTAGTAAAGCAGGCTCCAAAGCTTTTTATTGGTATGGTGGTGGTGCTCTTGTACACAGGCCTGCTCGGTAAGGTTGTTAACGGAGCTAGAAGCTGGTTGGGACTTGGTAATCTTGGTGTACAGCCTTCTGAGTTTGCAAAGATTATTTATATCTTCTTTTTAGCATGGTATTTTGAGCGTACAGACAAACTTTCCGATAGAAGAAGATTTATCACTTCACTGTGTATTATGGGTGTACCTTTGGTGCTGATTCTCCTGCAGCCAGACTTGGGAACAGCCAGCGTGTATATTCCCATCTTCTTGATAATGTGTTTTATGGCAGGAATTCCTTCTCGTTACCTGTTTATGGTCATTTTAACGGGAATGTTAACCATTGTGTGTACTGTACTTCCTGTGTGGGAATCTGAGATTTTGCAGCGAAGTATCCCTATTTTAAAGGTGCTGACAAACCAGCGGCTTCGTTTTGTTATCATTGCGGCGGCAGGAACCATCACCTTGATTGGTATTATCGGGTACATGCTCTTTAAGAATAAATACTATTACTGGATTGCCTATTGCTTTGGAATCACCACGGTAGCCTTGATTATGTCTATTGCTGCAGGTAAGGTGCTGAAGCCTTATCAGATTCAGCGTCTCATCATCTTTATTGACCCAGAAAGCGATCCACTGGGAGCTGGTTGGAACATTATCCAGTCAAAAATTGCCATTGGTTCTGGTAATATGCTGGGGCAGGGGTTCTTACAAGGTATTCAGAGTCACCTACGATTTTTGCCCCAGCAGAGCACCGACTTTATCTTTAGCATTCTCTCTGAGGAATGGGGATTTGTTGGCGGCTGCGTGGTATTCGTACTGTATTTGGTTATTTTGTTCCGCATCATTTCTATCATCAAGGGAACAAAGCATTTGTTTGGGTACTATGTTGCTTCTGGAATCCTTGCCATGTTCTTCTTTCACTTTATCGTTAATGTAGGGATGGTTATGGGAATCATGCCTATTACGGGAATTCCCTTGGTGTTCCTTTCCTACGGTGGATCCTCCCTATGGACTGGCATGATTTGTATCGGAATCTTGATGAGTATTAACTTTCATCAGCAAAGTGAGTTCATTTATAGTTAGGTGCAGGGAAAAATCCTAGATATTGTTCCAGCGAGATATAACTGAGCTTATTTAAAAAAATTT
>JAZQSR010000062.1:0-55020 GCA_045630225.1 Treponema sp.
TCCGAAGCGGCCATCTTCAGACTGGCTGTTCTTGACCAAAAAGAAATCAGCGAGCTTCGCCGTCCCTTCTACTTTGTAGTAGAAGGGCTTTTGGCAAATAATTAAATCAACTTTCCTGTGGAGTGGCAGAAATAGCTGCAGCCAGTTTTTTGTCTTCTGAAACAATATGGTTTTGTAACCAGTCTGCCAAAAAATCATAGAATTTCTCTACATCGATTTCGGAGCCACGACTGGACTCCGCCATTGTTGTAGTGATGTATGCACTAAAAGCCTTATGTTGACTTATATGAGAAGAGGCATCTTCATACTGTGTATCTCTCATAAGTTTTTCTTCGCACGTGAAGTGATAATTAATGTAAGCAGCACACTCTTGCAAAATTACGCTTGCACCGCTATCCCTCACCTCTTGTGGAAGCATAGTTAACTCATACAACTCTTGAACCAGTTCAAACAGCCGCTTGTGCTGACTGTCAATCATGGAATGCCCCACATTAAAACTATCATCCCATGTAATATGTTTCACCATAAAATCCCCCTTAGCAAAAACTAAATCTCGGTTTTAAAATTATCTGAGAATTTTTCTTTCATTTGAAAGGAGCCTGCAATATCCGTTGATTCCGAGAACCTCTAAATGGGAGATTCAAATCCTTTTCAGCTTCCACAAAAGGTCCATCAACTAAAACATCGATGCAAGAAAGTATTGTTTTTGTAAAAGTTGTATTGCAACGCCCTGCAACAGAAAGAATATCTTTTTCCAGAATACTTCCAGTATAACACCAAATTGTTTTTTTGGGAAACTTTTGTTTTACCCGCTGCAAAAAAGGAGCCAAAACCTGCTGATTTTCTGGTTCAAAGGGTTCCCCTCCAAGAATAGTAAGGCCACTGATGTAGTCTGGTTCCAGAGCAAGAAAAATTTCTTCTTCTGTGGCAGCAGTAAATTCCTGGCCATAGCAAAAATCCCAGGTTTCCTGATTAAAACAACCAGGACAGCAATTTCTGCATCCAGAAACAAAGAGGCTCACTCGCACTCCCTCACCGTTGGCAATGTCTGTCTTCTTTATTTCACCGTAATACATAGCCTACAGGTGTAGCACCCGCTCCTTAATTTCCTCGGTACGTCCCTGGTTCCAGTACTGGGTACCGATATATCCACAGGTTCTTCTGGCAACATTCATCTTTGTTTGGTCACGATTGCCACAGTTGGGACACTCCCACACCAGCTTTTCGTTTTCATCTGTTACAATGGCGATTTCTCCTGTGTAGTCGCAGAGCTGGCAGCAATCGCTTTTGGTGTTCAATTCAGCATACATGATGTGTTGGTAAATGTGACGCAACAAAGCCATAACGGCAGGAATATTGCCCTCCATGTTGGGCACCTCTACATAACTGATGGCACCACCGGGCGACAATTCTTGGAACTGAGACTCAAAGGTAAGCTTGCTAAAGGCATCAATAGGCTCTGTTACATGGACGTGGTAGCTATTGGTGATGTAATTTTTATCCGTAACACCGGGAATAATGCCGAATCGCTGCTTGAGGCACTTGGCAAATTTATAGGTGGTGCTTTCCAGAGGTGTACCGTAGAGAGAAAAGGCAATGGTGGTTTCTGAGCGCCACTTGTTACAGGCATCATTCAAGTAGGAGAGAATTTCCAAGGCAAAGGGGGTGGCTTCTGGGTCAGTGTGGGGCTTACCAGTCATGCGACGAACAGTTTCCGTCAGGCCAGCGTATCCCAAAGAAATGGTGGAATAATTATTGTACAAAAGCTTGTCGATGGGTTCTCCCTTTTTAAGACGAGCCAAAGCACCATTTTGCCACAAAATAGGAGCGGCATCAGAAAGGGTTCCTTTAAGCCGATTGTGACGGGCCATTAATGCACGACGGCATAATTCCAGCCGCTCATTAAGAATCTGCCAAAAGGCTTCCATATTGCCATCAGCAGAACAGGCCACATCCACCAAATTCAAGGTAACAACACCTTGATTAAAGCGACCGTAAAACTTTGGTTTTCCCGCCTCATCACGATAGACCGTTAAGAAGGAACGGCAGCCCATACAGGGATAACAACAACCATCCTTAAGCTCCAGCATCTTCTTTTCTGAAATATAATCAGGCACCATCCGACGGGCGGTACACTTAGCAGCTAATTCAGAGAGATAATAGTAGGGGCTGCCTTCTTCAATATTGTCTGGCTCTAGAACATAAATCAGTTTTGGAAAGGCGGGAGTTACCCAGTGGCCACTTTCATTCTTTACACCCTGATACCGCTGACGTAAAACCTCCTGGATAATCATGGCAAGGTCGGCCTTTTCCTGTTCATTGCGAGCTTCGTTCAGGTACATGAATACGGACACAAAGGGAGATTGGCCATTGGTGGTCATGAGAGTTACCACCTGATACTGGATGGTTTGGACCCCACGCTGAATTTCTTCTTGCAGGCGACGGTTCACCAGATAGTCAAACTGCTGGGGAGTGTAGGTAATACCCAATTCCTTTGCAGACTCCTCCACATCTAGGGAAATTCGCTTGCGGCTTACATCCACAAAGGGGGCAAGATGAGTGAGAGAAATGCTCTGGCCACCGTACTGACAGCTGGCAACTTGAGCAATAATTTGTGTGGCAATATTACAAGCTGTGGAAAAGGATCGAGGTGTGTCGATGTAGGTTCCGCTGATAACGGTACCGTTTTGCAGCATATCCTCCAGATTCACCAAATCACAGTTGTGCATGTGCTGGGCAAAATAGTCGGAGTCGTGGAAATGAATAATTCCTTCTTGATGGGCCTTTACGATATCTTCATCTAGCAAAAAACGCTTGGTAATATCCTTGCTCACCTCTCCAGCCATGTAATCACGCTGAACGCTTACCACGGTGGAATTCTTGTTGGAATTTTCCTGCTTCACTTCTTCGTTGGAGCATTCCAGCAGGGAAAGAATCTGGCGATCTGTGGAGTTGGCCTTTCGCATCAGCTCATGCTGATAACGATAGGTGATGTATTTTTTTGCAATAGAAAAACCACCAGCCTTCATAATTTCTTCTTCCACCAAATCCTGAATGGCTTCTACATTCATGGCGGTGTGACTTTGATAGCAAGCCTGAGCAACATTTTCTGCCAGAACTTGAATTGTTTCTGGGGATAGTTGCTCCTTCAGAGGAACCTCTTGGTTTGCCTTGGAAATAGCAACTTGAATCTTTGTGAGATCAAAAGCCACTTCTTCACCATTCCGCTTGATAATGTTCATAGTACACCTCTAAATATGCTGAAATAATTAATGTAGGAGAATATAAAACCACATATCTAGTGTACACTAGATATGTGGTCATTAAGAAGAGAATATACTACTGATAGTGTTTTATGTCAATAAAAAAAGGACGATTTATTGGTTCATTACAAATGAGCCAACAGCACGGAATTACTCACCGTATAAAAACATACGGATATGTTCACCCAGCTTTTTATCCTCCGCAGTAATGTGCTGTACTAGCCAATTTGCCAAGAAGGAATATAATTGCACTAAGTCAATCTTTTTTTCCGTAGAAAAATCTCCCAGCAAGGTAGAAACATACTGATTGAATTCCTGATGCTGCTGAAGGTGAGCCTTTCGTGATTCACCTTCGAATTCAACCTCTTCCATCAAACATTCTTCATTGGAAAAGTGAAAAAGCACGTATTCAACACATTCTTGCAACAGTGACTCAATGTGAGAAGACTCACAAGAAAGATCTGCATCCAACACGTTGTACAATTTGTCAGCCAGCTCAAACAAGTGCATGTGCTGCTTGTCAATCATTGGATGCCCAACACGATAACTATCATCCCATGGGATATGTTCCACTTTAGACATTTCTAAAATACCTCCTTTTTATTGCCCCATTTCCATAAAATTTGTATAAAGGAAATTAACTCTCCTCACATTCTACATCAACTTAAATTGCTTTAGAATCGAATCCAGGACAGTAATAGATACCTTTGTTTGGTAAACTTTATCCGCTACCACTTGAGCAGTATTACTAATCTTTTGTATCCCTCTATCCATAGCACCAATGCTATTTGAAACAGTATAGGAAATAGATGAAAGATGATCTGCTGAACTATTCAGTTCCTCAATATGCCCAGACATTTCACTTGAAGTCTGGCGGACTTCTGTACTGGTATGATTCATATTTCTCAGAGATTCCAGCACTTGTTTGGAAACATCCTGCTGTTCTTCCATGGCATAATTAATCTCTCGAACAAGATTTTCTGTACTGGAAACCTTATTGCTAATTTCTTGGAATTCAGTTGCAGAAATAGAAGATGTTGCTACAACCTCATTGATTGTGGCCGTAATTCCATTCAATTCATTTTTTATGGCCTTAGACTGAGAAGCAGCAGTTTCTGCCAATTTGCGGATTTCATCTGCAACCACTGCAAATCCCTTTCCAGCCTCACCAGCATGGGCAGCCTCAATGGCAGCATTCATTGCCAGCAAATTTGTTTGACTTGCTATTTGAGAGATAACATTATTTGCCTCACCTAGGTGCTGAGACTGTTCTGCCATAGCATCAACCTGTCGTACTACATCCCTCTGCCGCTGCCGACCAGCTTCAGTTATGCTAATGAGCGTCTCATATTCTTTTGCCATCTTTTCCACAGAATGCGATACAGAACTAATATTTCCAACCATCTGCTCTATTGCTGAGGAAGAATTCATAATATCATCTGACTGATACTGAATAAGATTATCTAACTTTCTTACAGCACCAATGTTGGTTTGGAGCAATTGGCGGACATTGTCCATAGCCTTGTTCTGTAACTCCACCTGCTGATTTACACCCGCAATGTTACTGAAAATTTCCTGGGAGGAATGAGTTGTCTCTTCCGCTGAATCCGCAAGAATATCTGCATTCTCAGTAATGGTATCACTAGATTTTCGCACATCCAGCATTATCTTTTGCTGTGTCTCGATGAACTGATTTACCTGTCCACACATTACCCCTATCTCATCTTCCCGTTGTACCTCAATACGATAGGTCAAATCAGATATGTCCTCACCACCATTAAGCCGATAAAATCCACCAATAGTTCCCTTAATGGGATTCAAAACCAGCACCCTCATCATGATATCGATGACAATCGCAACAATAAACAATAATATGGCTTCTTCAAAAACGGAAACACCAGCGATAAGAAAATATGATTTCCTAATATCTGTAATATCTTTACCAGGTACGAATATTATATCCTCTTGCCCCACTAGTTCAGGAGCAGAAAGTTTTTGATATACGGCTAAAAATTGTTGTCCATCCACAGAGGTAAGTCCAATGTAGCTCCCTTCAGAAACAATCTTCTCCTCGATGGTTGAATTTATGATTACAGAATCAGATCCTCCCACAACAGTTGTGCCTATTCGCTCTGAACCAAGATACAAGCTACAAAAGGTATGTGGAATGCTGATAACATCTGATAAAAATTCCTTTGAGGTTAAATCCCGCTCCAGCAAAAACAGTATAGTTTCCGTTTCCCACACCATAGAAGCAACACAGGCACTGACAATTTTACCATTACCAGAAACGATATAAGATTTTACTGCTCCAGCTACAGCCTCTTCTATGGCATTTTTTTCAACTGATAACGAAAAATCATCTGGTTCCACAGCCACAATAATATTACCACGTGAATTCAAAACCGCCATGTTTGACAAGTTATTTGCGTAACAAAATTCCTTCAACCAATCTTGAGAAGAAGCAAGATCATCTACATATTTTTTGGGAGCACTGACAGGTGAAAGAAGAAAATCCATCGTGTTTTCCAGATGAACTCGCTCTTCATGTGCCTTTTCAAGAAATAAATCAGTCATAAGAGTTATGTCTTGAATCTCAAAATCAATCATTTGATTCTTTACTTGGTTATACGTCAGTATTGAAAGCACTACCAATCCCAGTAATATAATTCCATGAATTGTCAAGGTTATCCGGAGAACTAGCTTATTCTTTAGTTTCATCTATACCACCTTTGATATATCTACCTCTGTATGAAAAGCAAGTAAAAAATTGTGGAAAAGAGATATTAACATAAATGATTTTAACATAATTTAAAAAAATGTCAAAGAATATTTTCTTCTATTACCGATACTTATCTCCTTTGATATCATAATGAGGACAGAATTTTTCATAATTTGATTCAGAAATTCTACGATTTATATAGCTTTATCACTAGGGCGCCACTTTTTTTGTCTTGCCGAGGAGAGCGTGGTTCCTGCACATGAAGCAATGCACCGGGAGCCAGACTTGTGGCAGTTTCCACCAGCACCAAACCTAGCCGACAACAACCATAATGACCACTTCGTTCTCCGGGCAATTTAATGGGCTCAGAAATAATACGAATTTCCAACTGATTTTCTTTTACACCAGAATTTACAGCAGAAGATGAAGCTAGAACAAAGGCCAAACTGGCTCTTTCTTTTGGAAGCCCTGCACGAGAAGACAATTTTTGCAATTTTTGGGGAGCATCCTCGGTGGAAAAGGTAAAGTGACACCACTTGTTTCCACGGCCACCGTCCATGGGACAAGGACAACCCTTACCTTCCGCTGTACCTGCTGTCCACTCCATGCCCTTAGGACAGGGAGAAACAACATTCAGGCCCTTTCGAGCCAAGGCTCCACGAAAAGCTGTAAGGAACCGAACAGCAGGTGGAGTTCCTGGCTCCACCACCAGCACCTGGGCAGAAACTTCTTTGTAGTGCATGATGATATCGGCAGCACGTTTGGCGGTAAACTCTGGTGGCTTACCAGATTCTTCCACCACCTCGTTAAAGACATTTGCCGCCGTTACCAAGTGAGTTCGTTGTCGCACAGCTTCTCCCAGCTCTCCCTTCACCCGAATGATTCGCCACGGCTCCAGCGATTTTTGCCCCGAAGCTAAATCAGCAATGCTCCGGGCCGAAGCTAAATCAGCGATGGTTCGGGCGGCAATGGCAAGGTAGAGTTCTTCACCAAGAGACAGGGCTGTTTGGGAATGATCAAGACAATACCAAGTCAGTTTTTTTTCTCGTAAATCGGGACGAGCAAGCCACAGGGCAATGGGCACTGTCAATGGGCCAGAGCCTATGTCAAGACAAATGCCATTGTCAGGCACATTCAGCTGGCTCGGCTTCAGCCCCGCAAAAAGCCGAGTGAGTCGCAAAAGATTCCACCACTGGAAGTACCGCATATAAGCTGAAAGATAAACCGTGTCGTTCAAATAGCCCATTCTGCGGCCGCCACGCTGGTCTGTCAGCAGGTGGGACACATCACGAATATTTTCTGGTAAACGCAGTAGCTGGCGAGAAGAAAGGGGCCGCACCCCCTGGACAAGGGTCTCAAAGTTTTCCAAAATCTGGCGACTTTCTGCAGGAAGCTCTGGCAACAATTCTTCCACAAGGGATTTTTTGAAAGCATCCTTTGAGCCAGCATGGGAAGGAGCCTTTGCACCAGTTGGAACAGTTCCTGAGGGAAGTTGATTTTTACTAGAAATCCTTTTTGAAAGTGAAGCCTCTTTTTTGGAAGGGAAAGTTGATTTTTTTCCAGCTTTTTCCTGAAAATTTCCTGCCCCACCACGCTTTTCCACAGTTGATTTATTTTTTGCCACCAGCAGTTCCTCCTGGTCTACGATATTTTTTCACAAGTAAATACAAGTCCGTGAGACTTGAACGTATTTCACTGATTGATTCCAAGGCAGAGGATAATTCCTGATTAGAAGAAACGTAGGATGCAGCCTGCTTAATCATTTCTGAGCGGGCTCCTTCGATGGTAAAACGTCGCTCCTGAATCAGGTATTTCAGCCGCATGATGGTCTGAAAATCCCGCTGGGAATAGACACGTCGTCCCCCAAGATCCTTTTTTGGGGCAAGACTGGGAATCACCTCTTCCCAGTACCGCAACACGTGAGCCTTGATTCCTGTCAGTTCCTCCATCTCGCCAATGGAATAGGAAGCCACTAAAATTTCTCCCTATCTTCCCATTTCTGACGACTTGCCTTCAGCTCCAGCAACACGGGGATTTTGTCAAAGCCCAAGTCGCTACGAATCTTATTCTTGATGTAGGCCAAGTAGGAGTCGGAAACAACTTCTGGGCGACTGGCAAAAATCAAGAAGCTGACGGGATTGGATGAAGTCTGCACCATGTACCGCATCTTGAAGTGGGCGGTACGGCTGGCTGGAGGTGGATAAGCGGAAACCCAATCCTTCAGGGCAAGATTCAAGCTACCAGTGTCGATTTTACGGTGGAGCTGAGCCTGCATTTCCAGTGCCATGTTCAAAAGCTCCTGCATTCCCTTGCCTTCTAGTGCAGAAATAGCAATGACGGGGGCATAGTTCATGTGACCAAACATAATACGGATATTTTCTTCGGCCTTACGTAAGGCTGCACGACCCTGCTCCTGAGTATCCCACTTGTTCAAGACAAAAATCACACCACGACCTCTATCATGGGCAAGGGCAGCAATCTTCTTGTCCTGGTCCGACAAGCCCTCCTGGGCATCAATCATCAGGAAGACAACCTCCGCCCTATCCAGTGTCTTGATGGCTCGGTTCACGGAGTAATACTCCACGTTTTCCTTTACCTTTGCCTTTCGCCGAATTCCCGCTGTATCCAGCACCTGAAAATTCCGTCCCTTGTACTGAAAGCTTCCTTCCACCACGTCACGGGTAGTTCCAGCATAATCGCAAACAATGGAAGCTTCGGTGTGGGTAAGGCGGTTGGCCAAGGTGGATTTTCCAGTGTTTGGCTTTCCCATAATGGCAATGCGAACAGGCTCACCGCCTTCGTCTTCTTCTACTGCAGAAAAATCAAGGCGGGAAATCAGCTGGTCTTTAAGCTCCGAAATGCGGTCTCCATGTTCGGCAGAAATCAATAGCAGGGAATCAAAGCCAAAACGCATGTAGTTCCAGGCCTCTTCTTCCAGCCGTCCACCTTCTGTCTTGTTTACTGTGGCAATTACCTTTTTCCAGAAGGGACGCAGCAACTTGATAAATTCCTCGTCCTCCCCAGTAATAAGTCCAGCGTCCAGCAACAGCAGGATTACATCGGCCCTTTCCAGAGCCTTGAGACTTTGTTCTACAACAAGCTCGTCCATCACCGCTTCCATGGAACCGATGTCTCTATCCAGCTTGAATCCGCCAGTGTCCATGAGATTTACAGGATATCCGTTGATAAATGCCGTTTCTTGAATGGGATCTCTGGTAACACCAGGTGTGGGGTCAGTAATGGCACGGCGACGGTGCAACAAGCGATTGAACAGGGTGGATTTTCCCACATTTGGGCGCCCCGCAATCACCACTAAGGGCAGGTTTTTGTATTTCTTGTCCCGACTAAAGCCAGTGCCCTCAAAATCAAAGGAAACATCCTCCTGATTTTCCAGCTCCATCATTTCATCTTGTTTATCTTTCTTAGAAAATTTCTTTCCCATAGCAGTTTTTTACTCCTTGATTTTATAAAGATTCTCCAGACAAAGCCTTCTGGGCCATTTTTTCCAGCTCCTTAATGGAATGCTTAGCCAAGGCTTTTTTTACAGCACCAATGTGAACTGGAGAAACGCTCAAAGTTCTTACTCCTAAACCTGCCAACACCATGGCTTTCTCAGGAACACCAGCCATTTCACCACACACAGAAACAGGAATTCCACCTTTGTCAGCACAGTCCACCGTATTTTTAATAAGACGCAACACAGCCACATTCTTATCATCGTATAAATCTGCCACCGAGGGATTTTCTCGGTCAATGCCCAGCACATACTGGGTCAAGTCGTTTGTACCGATGGAAAAGAAGTCGGAATACTTGGCAAAAATATCTGCAGAAATGGCTGCGGCGGCAGTTTCCACCATAATGCCAACAGGAACCTCTGGATTAAAATCAAGGCCATCCTTTTTCAATTCCGCTTTTACCTCATCAATAACCTGCAAGGTTTCCTTAATTTGACTCAAATGGGTAACAAGAGGAATCATAATGCGTAAATTTCCGTACACACTAGCTCGGTACAAGGCTCGTAACTGGCGCTTGAACAAGGACTTGTTGGCCAAAGTGAGACGAATGGCTCGACTTCCCAGCAGGGGATTTTGTTCTGGCACACTGTCAAAACCAGCGTCCTTAAGGAGCTTATCGCCACCGGCGTCCAGTGTTCGGATAATTACCGGCCGATTCCCCATAATTTCCAAAACCTGCTTATATGACTCTAACTGAGCAGCCTCAGAAACAGATTTCTTTCCAGAGGAACCTGTTTTACGGGCATCTTGCATGGCACCCATAAAAAGGAATTCCGTGCGGAACAATCCGATTCCTCCAGCACCTTCCTCCAGAGCCAGCTGTGCCTCTTCTGGAGAACCGATATTTGCCAGCAAGGTAATGGCAACGCCATCCTTTGTACAGGCAGCCTTGTGCTTGAGTTTGGAAAGACTTTTTTCTTCCTTTTGCTTGGCTGCTTCAAATTTATGGTATTTTTTCAGGGTCTTTTCATCAGGCTCCACAATTACCAAGCCTTCTGTTCCGTCCACAATAACCTGCTGGCCAGACTCTAGCTTGTCGGTAATGGCCTTGATTCCCAAAACTGCTGGCAACCGATGGTTTCGGGCCAAAATAGCCAAATGACTGGAAACACCACCTTCACAAGCCACCAAGCCCCGCAAATGTTTCTTGAACAGGGCAACGGCATCGGCAGGACTGACAGATTCTGCCACCACCACCGTATTTTCTGGCACAAGATCGTAGTCAAAGGGCTTGTATCCTAAAAGCTCGTCAACAACCTGGGCAAAGACATCAGTAATATCCTGAGCCCGTTCCGCCAAGTATTCGTCACCAGCTCCCCGCAGGATTTCAGCCATTTCGGCAGTCTTCTTCTGCAACACAATTTCTATGTTCTGCAAGCTCTTGATCAGGAGATTTTTCACCTGAGACAGGAATTCCACATCCATCAGCATGACAATGTAGGTTTCCAAAATGGCCGCATATTGACTGTCTGCCGTGGCTGATTGCTCTTGCATCCGTTGTCGCACCTTTTCTAAGGCTGCTTCCAAACGCTGCCACTCTGCGTCAATATCTGTATCTTGAATCTTGTATTGGGGAATTAAGCGAGGTGCTGGGGTAGGAACGAGGAAAACCTCTCCAAAACCAATTCCTTCCGAGGCAGAAAGCCCTTTGAATGTTTCCATATCTTCCAATATAACAGAAAAAAAACTCTTTGACTATGGAGGGGGGTACGGATGGAACAATCCAACATTCTGAAAATCTTCTTCTTGTCTCTCCCCTCCACTTTCTCCCTTTCACTTTTACAATAATCTTGGTATACTGAAATTATGAAAAAGATTCTTGTTCGTTTCCTCTTATCAGTCACACTTTTACTGCCCCTTGCAGCACAAAGTCACATTTCTGTTCCCTTGAATGATCCCATTTATTATGTCATTGAACAGGCTCAGCTCAAAGGATTATGCCCTGTCTTAAGTGAGGCAAAGCCCTATTCTCAGCACAAGATAAAGGGAATAATCAACACCATTCTCTCTGCAGAAGCAGAATCACCCTGGACAAGTCTTACCGCCTCAGAACGGGGAATTCTCCAGCAAACCTTAGCCTCCTTTGAAAAACAAGAAGGCTGGAATTGGCTCACGGGAGAAACATATCAAGAACATACAACAAAATCTGGCACCACTATGACCTTTAATGTAGGAGCTTCTTGGCAATCAGTAGCCTCTGGTTCCTATGAATTCCTTGGCAAGGATTTTTCATGGGGAACCGACAACTGGGGTGTAGTCTTTATTAGTGGTGACATGGGAAATGCTTTTTCTTGGAACTTCTCTGCTGGCGGTGGACTGATGCGGGCTCCTCGACAAGAACTGGGAACAGCCTATACCTTTTACGAAGGTTTTGAGAACAAGGATATTGACCCAGCCAGAAAAGACCAGAATAAAGAATACATAGTCTTCAGTGAACCCATTTCATTCTTCCCCTATACCTATCAAAAAAATTGGGATGGTTCTATTTTCAGAGCAGACAACCTGTCTTCCAGCGGTTTTTACGAGTGGCCATACGGCATATCCTTTGGATACCAGATGAACGGAGAAGTAGCCGTTTCCCTTTTAGATGATGCCATTTCTGTACGAGCAGGCCGCTTGCAACGTGAGTGGGCAGCTGGAACAAGTGGTAGTAGCCTTGCCCTCAATGCTGCAGCCCGCCCCTTCTTTGGCTTAGAAGCAAACTTCGAGCCCTTCAGTTGGCTTCGGATGGCTACACTTACCGGTATCTTAGAATACTATAACATGAAGGGAATCAGTGTTAGTTCTGCCACCTTCCAGAACGCCTTTTCAATCTCAATGGCAGAAGCAAACTACAAGAATTATCTGCACTTTAGCCTTGGTTCCAGTGCTGTATTCCCCAAACGCTTTGAAATCGGCTACTCCTTCCCCTTGCTAAATAGCTTCTTCTACCAAAACAACGTGGGAGATTTTGACAACCTAGCTCTATTTGCCACCATGATCCTGCAATATCCTGGAATCGGAAAGATTTGGGGTTCAGCCTTCGTAGATGAAATGGATTTGTCCAGCCCAGAATTCTTTAGTCAGGATAGAAACATGTATGCACTACAATTTGGTGCATCAGCATCACTGCCAATTCCTCATCTTGCCTTCTCCAACTTTACCTTTCAGTACACAAAGATTGAACCATACGTGTATACCCACCAGCTGGTAAAAACTCCTTGGTACGATGACACATGGATGGAAGAACCTTACATGAACAATGGGGTTTCTCTTGGTTATTATCTACCACCAAATTCCGATGAATTAAAGCTTCGTTTTGAATCATCTGTTATACACGGTGGTACATTCCGATTCCACGCCCAATACCAGATGATACGCCATGGTGCGGAGCATGGTAGCAGAGCAGTGGACGGTAGTGGACTTACCTCCCAATTGGATACAACTGGCCGTAACGACAAGGAAGGTAAACCAGAGTTGTGGAAATACTTCCTCCATGACGGAGCCTATCAGTGGCAACACATTTTCAAGGTAGGTGGATCCTTCGATATGCAGGGGCTTGCAATTCCCCTCAAGCTCTTCTGTGATTTGGGTGTGGTATACTCCTATTACACCGACATTGACGGAAAGCCCAACTCCGGCAAACGCTACGATATCCACAGAATCAACACTACTGAATACCCCACTCAAACCCAGTTTATTACTACTGTGGGATTCAAGCTCTATCCATAAGCTCCATGACAAGGCACCATCTCCACCAGAGGGTGCCTTTTTTTTTACCTTGACAGATAGCATTCACTGGATTATAGTGTATATTACAATTCATTTTGAAATACATTACGTCTTCAGGGCAGGATGAAAGTTCCTACCGGTGGTATAGCCCACGAGCCGCAAGGCATGATTCGGTGCAACTCCGAAGCCGACAGTTACAGTCTGGATGAAAGAAGATGACTCACAGAAACCCATTTACGGGCACTATGCCCTCATGCCGTTCTGTCCTTTTCCCCTCCCTGTAGACAAGCAAACTAAGGTGACTATGAACTTAGACGATGAAAAATACATGAAACAGGCTATTGCACTGGCTCTTAAGGGAACAGGAAGGGTAAATCCCAATCCCTTGGTGGGTGCAGTTATCGTAAAGAATGGCCGTGTTATTGGAGAAGGCTACCATCAGCAATACGGGTGCCCCCATGCAGAACGCAATGCCTTGGCTGCCTGCACCGAATCTCCAGCAGGAGCCACCATTTATGTTACCCTGGAGCCCTGTTGTCATCACGGAACGAATCCCCCCTGTACAGAAGCCCTGATTCAAGCTGGAGTGAGCCGTGTGGTGGTGGGTTCAGCAGATCCAAACCCACTGGTGGCTGGCAAGGGAATTGCCCAGCTCAAGGCAGCAGGCATTCAGGTGGAAGAAGGCTGCCTGCAAGCTGAATGTGACGCCATCAATTTTATCTTTTTCCATTACATTACCACCAAGCGGCCCTACATTGCTCTGAAATATGCCATGACTGCCGACGGAAAAATTGCTTGCTACACAGGAGCATCTCGCTGGATTACTGGAGAGACAGCCCGTCACCATGTCCATGAGCTACGGAACAAGTATGCTGCCATTATGGTGGGAACAGGAACCCTTCTCGCAGATGACCCAGAATTAACCTGTCGTGTGGAAAATGGCAACAATCCAGTGAGGATTGTGTGTGACACTCAACTCCGCACACCCCTTTCTGCCACAATCGTTACCACCGCCAAGGAAATTCCCACCATCATTGCCACCTGTTGCCAGGAAGAACTCTGGTACAAGCCCTACCAAGAAGCTGGTTGCCAGGTTTGGGTCTTGCCCAAAAAAAATGGAGTAGTTGATCTACAAGCTTTGATACAGCGACTGGGACAGGAAAAGATTGACAGCATTTTGGTAGAAGGAGGCAGTCAGCTGAACTGGTCCTTACTCCAGGAAGGTTTGGTGCAACGGGTGTACACCTATATTGCCCCAAAAATCTTTGGAGGAGATGCCGCCAAGTCTCCCGTGGGAGGCAAGGGCGTAGACACACCTCAGGAAGCATGTTTGATGAAGGTAGTTTCCACCCAGCAGCTGGGAAATGATTTCCTTTTGGAACAAGAAGTTCTTTCTTCTTGCCGCTCAGCAGGTTGTAACTGCAACCAGCTTTAGGAGAAATAGTTTATGTTTACTGGAATAGTTGAAGAAATCGGCACATTAAAAGCCATCCAAAAAGGAAGGAATTCTGCCATTTTGCGGATTCAAGCGGCAAAAATCATGGCGGATATGCATATTGGAGACAGCATTGCTGTTAACGGAATCTGTTTGACAGTAACTGAATTCAGTGCCAGTGAATTTGCCGCCGACGTAATGCACGAAACCTTGAACCGTACAAACTTGGGCCAGCTACGACAAGGCAGCTCCGTAAACCTAGAGCGAGCTATGGCTGCCAACGGTCGTTTTGGTGGTCACATTGTGTCTGGCCACGTAGACGGAGTGGGAACAGTTTCCAATATCCAGCGGGACGATAATGCCATTTGGTACACCATTTCTGCTGGCCCAGAAATCCTCAGGTATATTGTGGAAAAGGGCTCCATCACCATTGACGGAACAAGCCTTACGGTGGCACGAGTTTCTGACAAGGATTTTGCCATTTCTGCCATTCCCCACACAGTGGCCATCACTATTTTGGGCCAGAAAAAGGTGGGAGACAAGGTGAACCTGGAAAACGACATCATCGGGAAGTATGTGGAAAAACTCCTTCAAGGGGGAGTTCAGTCCAGCTGGCAACAGGCTAATTTTCAATCAGAAGCCAGCGGAGCCCAAAAGCAGGAAAAAAGCGGCATAACCATGGAGTTTTTAGCCGCCAATGGATTTTAAATCCAAAAAATAAATCTCGGCGACAATGAAATCGCCACATCATACATAAGGAGAGCAGCTATGTCTGACTTCAACACTATTGAAGAAGCCCTGGAGGATTTGCGTCAGGGAAAGATGATTTTGGTGACCGATGATCCAGATCGGGAAAACGAGGGAGACTTTATTTGTGCAGCCCAGTTTGCCACCACCGAAATGATAAATTTTATGGCTGTCCACGGCCGAGGCCTTATTTGTATGCCCATGTCCGTAGACTATATCCAAAAGCTCAGGCTGCCCCAAATGGTAAGCTACAATACCGACAACCACGAAACAGCCTTTACTGTTTCCATTGACCACGTGGATACCACCACAGGTATTTCTGCCGCCGAGCGATCCTTCACTGCCATGAAGTGTGTGGAAGATGATGCTAAACCAGATGATTTCCGTCGTCCTGGCCACATGTTCCCTCTGGAAGCCAAGCGAAACGGCGTTCTTGTTCGCCCTGGTCACACAGAAGCCACCGTTGACCTGATGCGTCTGGCTGGATTGAAGGAATGCGGTCTGTGCTGCGAAATCATGAAGGACGATGGTTCCATGATGCGTACTCCTGAGCTAAAGGAATTGGCAAAGAAACATAATCTTAAGTTCATCACCATCAAGGACTTGCAAACCTACCGCAAGCGCTACGAAAAGCTAGTGGACCGCATGACTGTAACAAAGATGCCCACCAAATACGGCGACTTTGTAGCATACAGCTATGTGAACAAGTTGAACGGCGAGCACCACGTAGCCTTGGTTAAGGGAGAAATCGGTGACGGACAAAATCTCTTGTGCCGTGTCCACTCTGAATGTCTCACAGGAGATGCCTTTGGCTCCCTCCGTTGTGACTGCGGACAGCAATTTGCCGCCGCCATGACTCAGATTGAAAAGGAAGGACGAGGCATTCTCTTGTACATGAGACAGGAAGGACGAGGAATCGGACTTATTAACAAGCTGAAGGCTTACGAGCTCCAGGAAAAGGGTATGGACACCATGGAAGCAAACATTGCCCTAGGATTTGAGGCTGACCATCGTGAATACTACATCGGAGCCCAGATTCTGCGGGACTTGGGAGTAAAAACCATGCGTCTTTTAACCAACAATCCCGACAAGATGTATCAGCTTTCCGACTTTGGCATGGAGATTACTGAACGTGTTCCCATCCAGATGGATGCCACCAAGGATGACCTGTTCTATCTCAAGACAAAGCAGCATAAAATGGGCCATTTCTTGAACTATCAATGAGATGCACCGTGAGTCAGCAGTTGGTAGCAGCTTGTTGACTCATGGCTTTACCGTAAAACTAAACCACAAGGAGAAATATATGAAGAAATTTGAAGGATCATTAGTTGCTTCCACCATGAAGGTGGGAATTATCGTTGCTCGTTTTAATGAGTTTATTGGATCAAAGCTTTTGTCTGGAGCTATGGACGGACTTTTACGTCACGGTGTTCAGGAAGAAAATGTTCACGTGGCTTGGGTTCCCGGAGCCTTTGAGATTCCCCTCATTGCTTCCAAGATGGCAAAGAGTGGCAAGTACGATGCTGTAATCTGCTTGGGTGCAGTTATTCGCGGTAGCACCACCCACTACGACTACGTTTGTAGCGAAGTTTCCAAGGGAATTGCTCAGGTTTCCCTTTCCAGCCAGATTCCCGTAATGTTCGGTATCCTCACCACCGAGAACATCGAGCAGGCCATTGAACGAGCTGGTACAAAGGCTGGTAACAAGGGCTACGACTGTGCCTTAGGCGCCATCGAAATGGTAAACCTCATCAAGGAAATTGAAGCATAACAATCAAGTTTATCACTTGTCCTGGTAGTGGTTCTTACACTGGTAGATTTTGATGCAGCCGTCTTCAATCTTGTAGATGAGACGGTTCTTCTCATCAATCTCCCTGCTCCACCACCCGGACAAGTTACCCTTCAATGGTTCTGGATGACCAAGACCACTATTTCCGTTGCGGGCTATATCCGCAAGTAATTTATTCAATTTTTTAATGAATTTCTTATCCTAATTCTGCCAGAAAAGGTACTGTTCCCAAGCAAGTTCAAAAAAAACTATCTTACTCATTTTTCCATCGCCTTCAATTCTTCCCAAGTTTTAGAAACAAAATGAAGTTTCCCTTCATCATCAAGACGCTTCAACTCTTCCAAGTGGCGGATATTGGCCTCGTTGTAAAAATCATCTGGCTCCTTGGCAGAAAGCTCAAAGGGGATTTTCTCCTCCTTGATGACAGTCTTTACAAAAACATTGAAGGCGGTGGATACAGAAAGTCCGATTTTTTCGCAGATGCGAGCGAATTCGATTTTGTCGTCGTTGTCTAGTCTGATGGTTACGTTTGCCATGATTATACTCCTGAAAAGATTTCTCCTTTCAATATACCATCAGAATCTGTGCAATTCAAGTGCAATAGATATAGCTTTTATGTGTAGATGGTGGAGGAAAATTATTGGAGGCAGTGGGACTTGGAGGGGGCATAGGGACATCTCTCTCCATGCTTGGTGAACAGCCTACCATTCATGGTTCTACATTCCCCGCCACAATACACGCACAGGTTGCCCTGGGACAAGGCCACGTGCCTCTCACTGGTACTGTTCCGGCATTTTTCGCCATAGGTAGAGAACAGCTTTTGATTCAGGCTCCGCAGTGTCTCCCCACAAAAACGGCAGATCATGATTCCTCCTCATTGAGAACAAGCGATTATGAGGATAACAATGACAATTCCCCAGAAAATAATTTTTCCTTGCTTTGTCATGGGACCTAGTTTGCCATTTTCATCCTCTTTGCTTCCGGTAATCTTTTTGAAATGCTGCCACAACCCCCTGACCGCCTCTTGCCCTTGCTTTTGAGCTTCTTTTATCTGCTCCCTACGTTCACGTTCTTCTTCCGTCATGTAATATCCTTCTCATAAAAAAATCAGGGTCAAGATTCCATGTAAAGTTAGTGACTTACACTTCACCTGACCCCACTCCTACTACTTCCTCTTAGAAATATTGTTAGCAGTACGCTCCAAACTCTTGAGTATTCCTCCCAACAGGCCATCCAAGAATGAACCTCCATCTGAACCTTTTCTAGCCTCGATTTCCTCTCGTTGGGCAGAAGCTCTTTCAGCCACAGAAGCAGCCTTGTTTCTCATTTCCTCCTTCTCGGACTCAGAAAAATCATTCCAATTTCTTCCCATAAAAAAACTCCTTTATTTTTCGTATACTGCAACTACCTTGCAGTTTGGGTTTCCCCGCAAGAATTTTGCCTTTGCCTCTGCCTTGGAATTGGCCATAACAATCGCAGTTGATTGATGGTTCGGTGTACTGGCCCTATTGAATGCGACCTCATATTTCTTCATCGCTTCCTCCATAAAATATAATTTATTGGGAATAAATCCTAAAAAACAATATTATATATTGGTTTTATTGTCAATAATTCCATAGTTTAATAATATGATTTTGAAAGATAAAAACCATCATAATATATTGTATGAAAGCATCTCTGGAAACAGTATTTCGGGACAATTTAAAATTTTATCGCCGCAGAGCAAAACTCTCTCAAGAGCGGCTATCCGTGCTGCTAGACAAAAACATCAACTACATCAACATGATCGAAAGTGGAAAAAGTATTCCACCCTTGTCCATGATAGAGCAGATTTCAGAAATTCTCCAAGTGGCTCCTCACTGTTTTCTTGAGCCCAGGGAAATTTTAGTCCCCTTTGACAAACTACAATTCGCAGAGAATGCCTCCATCTTGATTGCAGAAAAATCACGGGAAATATTGCTGGATTTAATGAAAGAAATTTAGTTCCTTGCTACTTTAACTGTCTGGGGAAGACAGTTCCCACCACGTTGATCTTCCCAAAATTGGCTTCCTCCCCCACTAAAACCCTATACTTGAGGTATGGCTACCATCCACATTTCCTATATTTTCATGATGTTTCTTGCCTACAGCTTTATCGGTTGGCTGTGGGAAACAAGTTTTTGTTCCATTCGTCAGGGGCGTGTTATTAATCGGGGATTTTTGCGGGGGCCCTTGTGTCCAGTGTACGGAGTTGGGGGAATGCTGATTATGTATTTGCTACAGCCCTGGGCTCACACTTGGATTCCCCTATTTTTTGCCAGCATGGTGATTGTGTCTGTGGTGGAATATTTTACCAGCTGGATTTTGGAGGTGCTTTTTCACACCCGCTGGTGGGATTACTCCAAGGAAAAATTCAATCTTCACGGAAGGATTTTTCTTGGTGGGGCCATTTGCTTTGGGCTTATGGGCACCTTGATTGCCCACTTTCTGCATCCCTGGCTGGAGTCCAAGATTTTTTCCATCCCGTTGCAAACAGCCCGACTAGTGGCGTGGATTTTGTTTGCCATTCTCATGGTGGACTTGATTACCACCCTTCACGGTTTGGTGAACTTTACCCTGTATCAAACTCGCCTGAAGGAATTCGCTGAATTTGTAGAACGAGGCTTTGACCAAGAATGGATTAAAGAAAAGGAAGCTGCTTTAAAACAGCAGGAAGAAAAGATGCTCCGTCACATCAAGAAATTCCCTTCCATGACCAGCACGGAATTCCACAAGGGAATAGCGGCCTTGCGTCATAGAATGCAGCAGGAGCAAAAATAAAGCCCACTTCCACAGAATGTACTTCATGGCAGTGGGCTATTTTAGCAAACTCAGTAACCTTAGTTCATGAAGTACTAGAATCAGGTCAAACTATCGGCGTTTGCGTTCATTCACCAACCGCTGGATTTTTGCGGTAAAGGCAGCCTGACTAAACTGCTCCACATGGGCAGCAAATTTACTTCTGTCAGCAAAGGTTTCAGGGGGCAGAGATTCAAATCGAGTCATAGCTTGAATTAAGGACTCTGGTGTTTGCTCATCAAAGAAGATACCCGTTACGCCTTCCTTGATGGAATCGATGGCACCACCCTTGCGATAGGCAATGACAGGACAACCTGCAGCATTGGCTTCTACTGGAATAATGCCAAAATCCTCCACCCCAGGAAACAACAGGGCCTTTGCTCCACCCATGTATTCTTCCAACTGCTGATGGGTGACACGCCCCGCAAAGGAAACTAAGCCAGAAGCCTCATATTTTTTTCGTTCTTGGGCAGAGCCACCTTCTCCCACCACCACCAGCTTGCGACCAGAGCGAACACAGGCTTCCAGAGCCAGATCTGCTCGCTTGTAGCCCACTAACTGGCCAAAGAACAGGTAATAATCCTTGGGATTTCGCTGGATGGTGGCAAATTTATCAATGGCTACAGGTGGATACACGATTTCTGCAGGCCGATTGTAGTAACGGTTAATTCGTTTGGCCACATAGTGGGAATTTGCCACAAAGCAATCCACCAAGTTGGCGGACATGACATCCCACAGCCGCAGAGAAGGCACCAGCTTTTTCATAAAAAAGCGAACAAAGCCAGAGGCGGTGCGGAAATATTCATGGTACATATCCCACAAATACCGCATGGGGCTGTGACAATAACACAGATGAAAGGCATCGGGATTGGGAACCACGCCCTTTGCTGGGCCTGACTCACTGGAAATAATCAGGTCATAGTCCGACAAGTCCAGCTCCTTCAGGGCATCGGGCATAAGGGGCATGTATTTCTGATAGAATTTTGCAGCCATGGGAAGCTTGCTGATTTTTGTGGTAAAAACACGATGGCTACGGATTTTTTCGGAGATGGCTTCTGGCACATACACGTGGGTGTAAATATCAGCCTGGGGAAACATATCCAGCAGGGCTTCTAGAACTTTTTCTCCTCCTCGCATATTTACTAACCAGTAATGAACGATTGCAACCTTCATAAAACACTCCTTATAGCATCAAAAATTACAGTGGCAGATTTTTTAAAGGAATACCCCGTGTCTCCCAGCGAGGGAGCAGGCAATTTCCAGGCGGATAATAGTTTTTCTGCCAAGTCCTCCACATCAGCCGTTTTGAAAAAGGTAACTGGCAAGCTCCCGTAAATTTCCTTGAACACAGGAATATCGGAAAGCACCACGTTAGTTCCTTGAGAAAGGGCTTCCAAGGGAGGCATTCCAAAGCCCTCATACAAGGAAGGCTGCACCAAAAGTCTGCAACGGCGGTATAAATCCCGCAATTCACTGTCACTGACTCTACCAGTAAAGGAAAAGGCTTCTTCTGGTAGGGACTGGAACTGCTCCAAGATGCCGCTATCTCCCGTGCGGAAATTGTTTGCATTGCCTACAATTACCAACCGTCCATCCAAGCCCCGTTGCCGAGCAAGCTTAAAGGCGGGAAGTAAAATATGTAATCCCTTGTGGGCCTTGATATTACCTACAAACAAAAGATCCTTGCTTTTGCCAGCTTCATCACCAGCGGCACTGCACCCTTCTCCTGCACTGGAATCAGTACCATCTTGGGTAAACCAATGTGGCACTGCATTGTAGGTTACCACCAAGGGCTTTTTTGCAGGAAATTTCAGCAGGCTACGGATTCGCTCGGCAGAAAACTGAGACACAGTAAAAATGCAGCAGGATTTTTTGATGGCGTACTGATAAAACCACTTTCTTATCGCAGTGCCAAAACCACCAGCCAATTCAGGTATATCAAGAAAAACCACATCATGAATGGTGGAAAAAATGGGCACCCTTATGCCACCAAAAATGCGGCCAGGAATATTGCAATAGGGAGAGTAATAAGCGTCGCAGCTATTGATGGCCTTTAAAAGTGCAGCAGGAAAGGCAAAAAGCTCCTGTAGGGAAAAGGTTTTTATGGGGCAGTCCAAGATTTGCACTCTGGGATGGCCTGCATATTGGGCTAAATCTGTGGGGCGTCCCAGTAAGATACATTCATGTTCTTCTGTAAAATAGGGAAGAAGTCCACACAAATAAGTTCCGATTCCGCCGCTTCCAATCATTCTGCAATCAATGGCCAGTTTCATGCCACAACTATACACGGAAAAGGCGATTCAATCCAGCACTTTTACAGGCTTGAGCCAGACAACAGCTTGATGGCCACATATCAGATGGAAATAAAAAAAGCACCCTCCTGAGGATTTCAGAAGGATGCATGTGTCAATCTCGTGACGGAAAAGGCTTAGTTCAGTACGCCACCTTCTACAACCAAGGCATCAGGATTGGCAGCTTCGCCATATACTGGAGCCAAGGTAGCATCGTAGGCAGCATGGAAGAAGTTTTCCTGTCCCAAAGCCTGAATCTCCTGATTCAACCATTCCAAAAGGCTAGTGTTGCCCTTTTGTACAGCAGGAGCAATAGTGTCCATGTTGCCCAAGGCATCAATTCCCACTGCATAGCCAGGATTTACCAAGGCCCAAGCCAAAACCTCGGTATTGTCGGTAGAGAAGGCATCTCCACGACCATCAATCAAGGCATTGTATGCATCAGCATATTCGTCATACTTCTGCAACTTTACCTCTGGGTGATTCTTTGCAAAATAAGTTTCAGCAGTAGTTCCCTTTACCACAATCAAATTCTTGTCAGCCAACTGATCTACGCTGGTAATCAAGGCATTTTCTGGAGAAACAACACCCAACATAACCTTCATGTAAGGCAAGGCAAAGTCAACCTGGCGGGCACGATCTTCTGTTACGGTGAAATTTGCAAGAATAATGTCAACCTTTCCAGTTGCAACATATTCTACACGGCTAGCTGGGTCGGTAGAAACATATTCCACAGCCACACCTAAATCCTTGGCAATGCGTTCTGCAAAGTACACGTCATATCCCTGATACTTGCCGTACTCATCAACATAACCAAAGGGAGCCTTGTCACTGAATACACCAATAACAATCTTTCCACTGGCCTTAATTTCTTCTACAGTGCGGAAAGAGGTAGCACTTGCGCTGGAATCCTTTCCACCCAAAGCCCACAGAGAGGTAGCTGAAAAAGCCAATGCAACAGCTACCATTACCATCTTCATGATATTTCTTTTCATAAAAACTCCTTATATGCAATGATTAAAATTTAATCATCTTTTTGAACAGTAGATTTGTGTTTCTCAAAGGTAAAGGTACGCAGGAAATCCTTTGCACGTTGTGTCTTTGGAGAAACGAAAAATTCCTCTGGAGTTGCTTCCTCCACAATACGGCCCTTGTCCAGAAAAATAATTCTGTCTGCAACGGCCCGGGCAAACTGCATCTCATGGGTTACAATTACCATGGTCATGCCCTGATTAGCCAACTCCAGAATTACGTCCAGCACTTCTCGTACCATTTCTGGATCCAAGGCAGCGGTTACCTCATCAAAAAGCATTACCTCAGGATTCATACACAGGGCACGAACAATAGCCACTCGTTGCTTTTGGCCACCAGAAAGCTCACGGGGAAAGGATTTTCGCTTTTCCCACAGGCCAACTCGCTCCAAAAGTGTTTGAGCTTCTGCCACCACTTCCTGTTTATCCCGCTTTTGCACCTTAACAGGAGCCAAGGTGATATTATCAAGAATATTGCGATGGGGAAACAGGTCGTAGCTCTGGAACACCATGCCGATTTTTTGTCGCAATTCCTTTGAACGGCGAGCATCGGAATCCACCAATTCCCCGTCCACAAGGATGGAACCGCTATTTGGCTTTTCCAAGCCAATCATACAACGCAACAAGGTACTTTTACCACAGCCAGAAGGTCCTAAAAAAACAACCACCTCACCTTGATGCACCTTGAGACAAATACCATCAAGAACAGTATCATCTCCAAATTTCTTTACCAAGTCCACCACTTCCAGATGGACACAACTTTCTGATGTTTTCATAAAATTACCTCCATCTCTTCTCTAACTTTTCTGCCAGCAGGGAAATTGGCCAGCAAGCAAGAAAATAAAGCAGGAATATCACTCCGTAAATCCACAATGCAGCAGTTGGATGGGTAAATCTGTTAGCGTCAATGATTTGCTTGCCCACCTTGAGGACTTCAGTCATTCCAATCAATACAACAAGACTAGTAGTCTTAATCATACGAGTAGTAAGATTTATAGTCAATGGGATGAGCCGACGTAAGGTTTGAGGGATAATGACATACAAAAATGTTTGTCTGCGTCCCAATCCCAAAACAAGGGAGCTTTCATATTGATGCTTAGGAATGCTGATTAAGGCTCCACGCACCAAATCTCCCATTTCCGCAGTACCCCACAGGGTAAACACCAAGATGGCACTCGATTCTGCAGAAAGATTCCATCCCCAGGCTCGTGTCACACCAAAATAAGCAATGAACAAAAGCACCAGCTGGGGCATTATCCGCACAAACTCCAAATACAGGCGACTCACAAGACGAGAAAGAGGATTTCTCAAGGTCATAAAAACACCGAACAAAATTCCCAGAGGCATGGACAAAAGCACTGCCGCCAAACTGATTCTCAGGGTAACCCACAATCCACCCAGTAATCGCAGGAAGTTATGCCCCATGAACAAAACACTAATTCCCGAATCCTGCATGACGCAACCTCCGCTCCAAAACAGATGCCAACAAAGAAATTGGCAATAAAATCACCAAGTAGAAAATTACCAGCATAATCAAGGCTTCGTCTGTTTCGTAATACAAGCCAATCAAATCCTTGGTAACGTACATCAAATCTGCCAAGGCAATACCACTGACCACAGAGGTTTCTTTAATCAGAAAGATTACATTGGCACAGAGACCTGGTACCGATACCGCCATAGCTTGGGGAAACACCACCTCTGCCATGGTAAGGCGTCGCCCCATACCAAGACTGGCAGCTGCTTCAAGCTGACTGCGTTCCACAGAATCTAGCCCACTGCGCAAGGATTCTGCCATGTAGCTACCACCCAAAAAGGACAAGCCCACAACGGCACAAACCTCTGAACTGAGCACAATTCCCACCTTGGGCAGGCCAAAGTACAGGAAAAACAACTGTACCAACAAGGGCGTATTTCGGCTGATTTCGATATATGCAGAAACCAGGAAACGCAGAAGGGGAATTTTATAATAACGGATTATTGCACAGCAGATTCCAATAACCAGGGAAAAGAGAATTCCCAAGAAGGCCACCCTCACGGTTAAGACTGCTGCATCAACGTACCACGGCAAATATTTTGCCATGAACTCAAAATTTAACTGCATTGCACAACTATACACGGAAAAGGCGATTCAATCTACCTAGGATTTACCGTTATGCATTCTTCATTTGACAGTTTAATTTAAGCGGTTATAATTGTATGTATACATTTTTAAAATGTCATTCTGTCAGTAACTGGCACTAAATAAGGAGTCTTGTATGAGAAAGATTTTATCAAGCATGATATGTCTTTTGTGTTTTGCCTCTGTATTTGCGTACGAAGGCATGTTAGCTGGCCAAAAGGATTTAAAAGTCATTAAAACCGAATTTTTCGACATCATCTATACCCCTGGTTCAGAAAAATCTGCAGCCGTTATCGCAGAACATGCAGACGATTTGTATCGGGAATTACACGATACCTATAATCTCATCCACGATTTTAGGATGCCTGTTACCATTACCAGCTCACAAGACATGTTCAATGCTTATTTTACCCAACTCCCCTACAATCACATTGTTCTGTTTGACACACAAGCTCCTGCAAGCATGGCAGTTTTTGAAGAAGACTTGTTGATGGTTTTCCGCCATGAGTTGACCCATGCAATTACCATAAATATTAAAACTCCCTTCTGGGTTGTAGTTTCTAAAATTTTTGGCGACATGATTAATCCCACACCTTTGATTGCCACCAGTGGACAGCTAGAAGGTATTGCCGTTACCGAAGAAAGCCGCACGGGAGAAGGCCGCTTGCACAGCGAATTTACCCGCCACATTGTAAAACAAGCAAAGCTAGAGGATGACTTTCCCAACTTTGCAGAAATAACTGGTGCCCGCAGCATCTACGTGTATGATTACAACTACAAGTTTGGTGGTGAATTCATGGAATACCTTCGCCAACGCTATGGCGAAGAAAAGCTGGCTGAATACTGGAAGCGAATGACAAACCTGGGTGGATTAAGCTATTTTACCATCTTTGACTCAGTGTACGGCATTACCATGGACGATGCTTGGCAGGATTTTAAGGAAGCCTTTCCTGTACCGGCCATTCCAGCAGATCCCGCAGAAACAGGTCTTGTTTCTCGGTTCAACACTGACAAAGATTTTGAACAATACACTTACGTTGCCAGTGCCAAGGATAAAATCGTTTATCACAACAAGAACACTGCAGAATTTTACTACGCAGTCAAAGATGCAACCTCTCCTACAGGCTATACTGTGCCAAAGAAATTCCTGCATCAGGGCTCCATCCAATCTATGAACCTTTCTGCTGACGGAAGATACCTTACCTATGTCTATCAGTCCACAGCAGGAGCCTTACCAAGAAATAAAATGGCAATTTACGACTTTGAAACTAAGTCAAAGTTCAAAGTTCCAGAAGAAAGACTGAACAATGGTGTAGTATTCACCATCACAGAAGGTGGAGCCCAAACAAAGTATCTTGCCGCCAACAAAAACATCAGTCAGGAGTCTTCCATCAACATTTTCCGCCTGGAAGAAAATTCCAAAGGCAAATTGAAGGACATGGAATTGGTGGAAACTATCAACAACAAGTTCAACAACTTTTCCACAAACCTTCAGGCTGATGACAAGGGAACCATTTACTATCTCAGTAAGGAGGGTGTTGAATATATCATCAAATCTTATGACTTTATCAGCAAGGTGCACCAGCAGTATGAATTGCCTCATGCAGATATGCTGATTCAGGGATTGAGCATTTCTCCTGCAGCAGACGGTTCCACACGAGCCTTGTTTACCTACGTACAGCCAGGAACTATGCCTCGTTTGGGAGAAGCAAAAATTCTTCCCACTGGTGTTGAATACAACTTGTATCAGCAAGATCTTTCTGGTGGTATTTTTGCTCCTGTAGCCCTGGATGAAAATGACATTATGTATTTGGGCTATTTCCTGAAGGGAAATCACATCTATACCGCCAACATACAAGGTCTGAATGCTGCCACAGTAACTGGTGTAGTAACTGATTTCGGGGTACGTAATGAAGCCGAAAATCAGGCCATGGCTTTTGTAGACACTTCTATCTTGAACAATGCCAAAGATTTTTCTGTTTGGCCCTATCTTGTAAAAGGCTCCTGGTATCCCTTCTCTCAGAGTGCCTCCTATGGACTTTCCCAAGGTTTAGACAGTGTAGAATCATTCGGTTCTTTCATCGGAGCTACTTTTACGGGAGCCATGCCTTGGAATAGCCCCGCCTACACCTTGAGTGCTGGGTATAATGCCTCTGCAAAATCAGGAACCTTTCAGACTACTTTTAAGGGAGGTACAGAAACAGACCTTTTCAAATACAAAATGGAAAACAATTTGGAAGTGGATGGGTCTGGATATAAACAAACTTATCATAAAATCAATCTTTCATCAGAGACAAATTTGAATTCTGTTTTGAGCATTGGTCTTTCTGACTCCCTAGATTTGTTTGAAGGTCGCCAAACCCTTAAGGTAGAAAAAACAGCAGAAGAAAAAGAAGCTGATAAGGGCCTTTTTAAAAGCGATACAAAGATTGAAATAGATTCTCACGATATATTCTTTACTCGCAATATCGCCAAACTTAGCATCAAGTATCAGCCTTTACAGGGAAAGGGTGCCTTTGAAATGCTGAAATTCACTGCTCGCACCTTTATTGATACCGTATTTGCCGCTGATATTACCGACTTTAGTTCTCCCCTTACCAATTACAATAACTTGGGAGTGGGACTACAAATCCATGTGCCACAGCTACTTCCTATAGATACACGGACTTGGGGAACATGGAACCTGCCCTTTACTGTATCTGCTGACTTGTATCCCTCTCAAAGCTACTTCTTGGCAACACGAGGAAAGCTGGTACTGTTTTCTTTTGAGTTGCAGAAAGCCTTTACCTGGTTCCCCATTGTGTTCTTTAACACCATCACTACAGAGGTGGAATACATAAGCAAATTCTCCAACGGAAAAAATGCCTCTTGGGCCATTGCAGACATGCCCAGCCACTTTAAATCCTTGGGGGCAGGAAGCATGAGCTATAGCGATGAATTTATCACTCGCCTAGCCCTTACCTTAACTCCAGACTTAGGCCAGGCAGCTAGTATTCACCCCACCTTGAATTTTGACTTCAAGTATCGATTCTTCCCAGAAGAAGATGAATCCCCCTTTGTCTTTAATTTAGGATTTAAGCTAGACCTTTAAACTGCACTAGTCAAAGCAAAGCCCCCGCCACAAGCGGGGGCTTTCTTGTTTTTAAGTGGGCTTAGATTAGGCTATGCTGTCAAAACCCCGCTGTAGGTCTTCAAGAATATCCTCAATATGCTCGGTACCGATGGACAGGCGCACGGTGTTGGGCTTAATTCCCTGCTCCTCCAGCTCTGCGGCAGAAAGCTGACTGTGGGTGGTGGTGGCGGGATGGATTACCAAGCTCTTTACGTCTGCCACATTTGCCAGCAAGGAGAAAAGCTGCAAGCTATCGATGAACTTAAAGGCTTCTTCCTGGCCACCACGAATCTCCAGTGTAAAGATGGAGCCACCACCATTGGGGAAGTATTTCTTGTACAGGTCATTGTTGGGATGATCAGCCAAGGCAGGATGGTTTACCTTTTCTACCAAGGGATGGCGAGAAAGGAACTTCAAAACCTTGGCGGTGTTTTCTGCATGGCGTTCCATTCGCAGAGAAAGAGTTTCCACTCCCTGCAACAAGAGGAAGGCTGCAAAGGGAGAAATACAGGCTCCCATATCCCGAAGCAAAATAGCACGGATATAGGTTACAAAGGCAGCAGGTCCCACAGCCTGGGTAAAGGACACCCCATGGTAGCTGGGATTTGGCTGGGCAATGGCAGGATACTTTCCAGAAGCTGCCCAATCAAAATTACCAGAATCTACTACAATTCCACCTAAGGTTGTTCCATGTCCACCGATGAATTTTGTGGCAGAATGCACCACAATGTCGGCTCCATGCTCAATGGGACGGAACAGGAAGGGAGTTCCAAAGGTATTGTCCACCACAAGGGGAATACCATGCTTGTGAGCCAAGGCAGCCAAGACATCTACATCGGGAATGTCGCTGTTGGGATTTCCCAAGGTTTCGATATAAAGTCCACGAGTATTTTCCTGAATAGCAGCTTCTACCTCTGCAAGATTGTGAATGTCCACAAAGCTTGTGGTAATGCCAAAATTCTTCAAGGTATTGGACAAAAGATTGTAGGTGCCGCCGTAAATAGATTTTTGGGATACAATGTGGCCACCATTTTGAGCCAAAGCCTGAATAACATAGGTAATAGCAGCAGATCCAGAAGACAGGGCTAAGGCTGCTACACCACCTTCCAAGGCGGCAATTCGCTGCTCAAAAACAGCTTGGGTTGAATTAGTCAGGCGGCTGTAAATATTACCTGGGTCAGTAAGGTTAAATCGAGCTGCAGCCTGAGCACAATCCCGAAACACATAGGATGTGGTGGCATAAATTGGCACCGCACGAGCATCGGTAGCTGGGTCAGGCTGTTCCTGCCCCACGTGAAGTTGCAAGGTTTCAAATTTGTAGTTAGACATTGTATCCTCCAAAAAAATTGAGCCAGCTGAACACCATATCGACAGCCGCCACAAACTTTTCCTACTAAATCAATAGGTAAAAAAACTATATCTGTCATATCCCACTTTGTCAATGGGAATAGTTTCCTAAGAATTATTTTCTAGGAATCATCTCTCAAAAAGCATTTCCCTTCCCCCAAGGCTTTCAATGTAGTATACTACTTTTATGACACACTTTAAAACAGATTATGCTATTATCAATGCAGAACTTGTGATTGACAAAACAAGCTCACAGGCAAGCAATACATCCTCCACCACCGGGGGAATTTTACACAAGGCGGGACTTCTTGTAAGCCAGGGAAAGATTCAAGAGATTTATGCTGACTCCACAGAGGCTCAAGCCCAGGCACAAAAGCTGGGACTGGAAATTATCGATGCCCGAGGAGCCTATCTTGGCCCTGGACTTATCGATATGCATATTCACGGTTGCGGTGGCACTGACACTGGCCAGGAAGACCTGCAAGTGGCCTTGGAAACCATGGCCCAATTCCTGAGTCAGCGGGGAATTACTAGCTTTCAGCCAGCAGTTTTTCCCAGTGTGGAAATTATGGCAAAGGCACAAGCCGCCTTGGAAGCAAGTCCTCTGGCTGCCTACCATGTTTGCTCTATTTACAACGAAGGCCCCTTCATTGCCTTGGAAAAAAAGGGTGGACTTCCTGCAGAAAGCCTACGGGATTTCACTGCTGAATACATGGAACAGCTTTTATCCTTCCGCCATCCTGAAACAAATCGCACCTTGTTAGGTACCATGACAGTGGCTCCTGAACTTGAAGGGGCTGATGTGGCCTGGAAAATGGCAGCAGAAGCAGGCTCCAAGGTTGCCTGGGGACATTCAGCCTCCTATGCCGACATGATTCCTGCCAACAAGGGAGTGCACCTGACCCATATTTTCAACGCCATGAACGGAATTGACCACCGCCGCCCCGGACTTGCCATTGTTCCCTTCTTAAAGCAGTATCAAGACGCCACCTACGAGCTCATTGCAGACACCGTTCACGTGAACCAGCTGACCATGGAGTTTTTGATTCACAGCTTGGGAACAGATCGCTTGTGCTTGATTTCAGATGCAATGGCGGCGGCAGGCATGGGCCCCGGAGAATCAGTGTATTTGGGACGACAGGTTATCTGCGACGGCAAGGTAAGCCGCTACAAGGAAGGCAACATTCTCATCGGTTCTGCCATGCTGACCCACGACACAGGCCGCCAGCTAGTGGAAGCAGGCCTCATTGATGTGGCTGGCTTTTTCCGCATTGCCAGCACCAACCCCGCTCGTGTTTTAGGCCTCACGGACCGCGGTTTAATCCAAGTAGGCCACCGTGCTGATTTTGTCCTGTTGAATGAAAGATTCCACGTTCAAGATGTTTTCATAGGCCGAAAGAACTGATTCCTGTTCAAGATGAAAAGGAATTTTACCATAAACCTATCTCGTGATATACTATTGAGAAAGGTACTTTAGCTCAAAGGAGTTTACCATGAAACGAAATTGCTTTTTTGTTCTTACCCTCATGCTCATCCTGCTGATTTCCGCTTGTTCCTCCAAAACAGATCAAGCAAGGCTTCAGTCTGATGCAGCACAAAACAAGGCCGTTGCAGAGGAAACTCCACCTTCTCAAAAAAAAGAATACCACACACAAATTGCCATCATCGGCATGAACCAACAAGCCCTAGAAGCTGCCACCAGTGCCCTGGAATATGGTTGCCAGTCTGTGCTGATTCTTGCCAACGGTCAGCCCATGGCCAGCGACATCATCGCCGCCCATCCCGAGTTTACCTTTGTTACCGAAGGGGTGGCTCACGGTATCCTCATGACATTTGATGGAGCCATTCGAGGAATCAACGGCCTTCAGGAAGGAAATGCCATGGCCATTCATTGCGACACCGTAATTTTGGCCGACAATCCCCAGCGACCAGAAGTTGCTTCCTTGGTGGCCTTCCTCTCTCATGATGAACAAGGCAATCTCCATGCAGACAACAAGGGCCAACTCTTGCGTGAAACCACCCCTTCCCAAGGAGTTCCCACAAAATGCGGCGTTCCCCTCACCGTAGCTGGCTCAGCAGATGAGCTTCCCCCAGCAGTAACACCTGTGGCAGGTTTCTACGCATTAGCTTCTGCCTTGGGAAACGATGCCCAAACCATCCCTCCCAAGGAGCTGGGAAAATTGGTGGCCGCCAAGGAAAAAATGAGTGGCCTGCAACTTATTTCTTTGAACAACTAGCACCATGATTGCAAAGGGCATTGTAGGTCGCCTCACAAAGCAGCTGGTGGAAGATGCCCACCCCACAGTAGCTTCCACCTGTTGCATCAACGAAATCCAGCAAAAAAAACATTGCGGTCTGTGCAAAGCCGCCTGCCACGTTTCTGCTCTGGACAAGATAACAAATCCCGACTTTACCCACTGCGACGACTGTGGCATTTGCGTAGCTCATTGTCCAGCCCAGGTTTTTACCAATTCTCCAAGCCTTACCCAAAAGCTCATGACCTTGGTGGAAAACACCAACCAAACCATTGTGCTGAGTTGCCATCACAACGAAAAAGAAGCTGACTGCAAGCTTGCCTGTCTTGCAGCCTATCCCTGGGAGGTGCTGGCCTGTCTTGTGGTAAGCAACAATCTCATTTCCTTTTTGCCAGGAGCCTGTGATTCCTGCCAGCACAAAAACCAGATGCTCCTTTTTGAACGGAGCCTTTCCCAGCTACAATCCTTTCTGGGAGAAGAAGCCTACAAAACCATTTTCAGCGAAAACAAAAAGCCCCAACTCCAAAGCCGACGAGAAGCCTTTTCCAGTCTCTTCCGTCAAGGTGGCCGTTCTGCCTTAAATCTTTTGCCAGAAGAATTGCGTTCTTCTCCCGATAAAAACTTGTGGAGAAAGATATTGCTCCATCGGCTGGCCTCCCCAAATCCCAGGAATCACACCGCCCACTGGATCACTCCCCTTATCCAAGAGGATTGCAAGGCCTGTGGCATTTGCGAAAAACTTTGTCCCAACAAGGCCCTCCGTATTGTGTTAGGAGAAGACAAGCAATTTTACCTCACTCACTTTAACTGGAAATGCCAGGGCTGTGGTATTTGTGCCACCGCCTGTCCTTGGCACTGCATCACAGAATTTGGCCGAGTAACCATGGAACCAGCTCACCGCCCCCTCGTTACCAAAACAAAGGCCAGAGTTTGTAGCCATTGCTCCAATCCCGCCTTCGGTGAGTTTGAATTGTGCATCGAATGTTCCATCAAACAACGGGAAGGAAATTTAAAATAGTTACCGTTCACTAACTATCTATATTAAATTATCGTTAATAAATTATTAAATAATTGACATTGGCCATTTTTAGACTTACCATTAAAAGATAAATTTTTACACAAAGGAGTTTGAAGATGAACAGACATGGGAAAAAACTTTCCGTGATGGTGTTCCTCTTTGCAGCTCTCTGCATCATCATGCTGGCTTCCTGTACTGCCAGTGAAAAGGGTGTACAAGCAGCAAAGAAGGCTACCGAAGCCACTGTCACAACTCAGGTTGGTTCTGTAGAAAGTTACACAGGTGTAGTAAATCCTACTCTGGAAGCAAACTATCATCAGACACCAGAAGAAGCCCAACGGTACGGAGCCCAGATGGAGGAAATCCTTACTAATGGCTCAGATGCAGACCGAGTTCTGCAGTCAGGTATCTAAGGTCAAGGTGTAGGATCCATTCCATGAAAAATTCCATTCAGCAGATACAACAAGAAATGACACCTTGGATTTTACTCCTGCAAAAATATTATCAGGGCCATCTGTGTAATTTAGATTCAGCCACTTGGGAAGAAATCATTCAGGCATTGCAAGCCGAACCTACTGCAACCATGCCAGCCATGGCAGAAGCATTGGAAGTTTTAGCTGCAACGGAAGAGCTCCAACGACAAGAAATGAAATACGATTTCAACAGCTTGTTCATTGGCCCCGACATCCTGAAGGCTCCTCCCTACGAGTCCTGTTATCTGAATCCAGAGCGCACCTTAATGCAAACAGAAACCATGCGTGTCCGTGCAAAATACCGTGAAGCCGGTCTGGAAGTTGCCAAGAAAAATGTGGAACCAGATGACTTTATGGGCTTTGAACTGGAATTCCTGTTGTTCTTGCTCAGTAGCGAATCAGAAGCACACCACAATCTGATTCCCCAGTTCATGCAGGAACACTTGCTGGTATGGTACAAGCCCCACGTGGAAGCCATCAGGAACAATACCCACCATCCAATTTGCTTGTCCATGGCCCGTATTCTGGAAGGAATTATGGAATACTTCAACACAATGATTAATCACGTCTAGGAGGATTGCTAATAATGCACGCTGAAATTACGAGAAGAACATTTCTAAAGGGTGCCGCAGCCACAGGTGTTTTGGCAGGATTGGGAGGAGTAACAGCATCTTCCTTTGCTGCAACAAATACTGGCAGTGGTAGCAAGAATGTCAAGAAAACTTACAACTGTTGCCCTCGCAACTGCTATGACACCTGTTCTATCATCACCACTGTAGAAGATGGTGTTATCAAGTTTGTAACAGGAAACCCTGAGAACACCTATACCAACGGTCGCCTTTGTGTAAAAGGATATACCTATCCTCGCCGAGTCTACTCTCCCGACCGAGTAAAATACCCCATGAAGCAAACCGCCAAGGGAAGCGGCAAATGGGAACAAATCAGCTGGGATGAGGCTTTTGACATCATCGCTAAAAAAATCATCGAAATCCGCAACGAATACGGCAACACCTTGGGTGTTTGTCTCAACAAGTACAGCGGTAACTTCAATGTCTTGACCTATGGTATTGAAGGAATGATGTCTAGCTTTGGTCACACCACCCGCATTCAGGGAACCCCCTGTTGGCCTGCTGGTATCGACAGCCAAACCTTTGACATGGGAACCATCGTTAACTCCGACCCAGAAAGCTTTGCCCTGTCCAAGATGATTATTGTTTGGGGAGCAAACCCAGCCTGGTGTTCCGTTCACTCCATGCACATTATTCAGAAGGCCAAGGAAAACGGCTGTAAGGTTGTATTCATTGACCCAGTAATGACAGCTTCCGCCTCCAAGGCAGATGAATTTATCGAAATCAAGACAAGTACCGACGGTGCCTTGGCCTTGGGTATGTGCCGCTACATCCTGGACAACAACCTTCAGGACGATGCTTGGATGGCAGCCAACTCCATCGGCTACAAGGAATTCATCGATTACGTTAACAAGAACATCACCGTAGAATGGGCCGCAGAAAAAACTGGTGTTCCCGCCAAGGTTATTGAACGCTTGGCTTATGAATATGCCACCACTCAGCCTGCCGCCATCTGGATTGGATACGGAATGCAGCGCCACGCCAACGGTGGAGCCAACGTTCGTGCCATTGACGCCTTGGCTGCCCTGTGCGGAAACGTCGGAAAGCTAGGAGCCGGTGCAAACTACGCTCAGTTGGATAGCTGGGGATTCAACTATGCCGCCATGGTGGATTCTCCTGCCAACACCGACAACGTAGCTTCTGACCGTTACATCAACATCAACAACTTTGCTGCAGAATTGCTGAACATCAACAACAACCTAAAGAATCCTCCAGTAAAATTGTTGTGGGTAGCTTGCCGTAACCCCATGAGCCAGGACCCCGAAGCTGGCTTGGTAGAAAAGGCATTCAAATCCGTAGACTTGGTTGTTACTGTTGACCAGTTCTTTAACAAGTCTGTGGAAATGTCCGACATCGTACTGCCCGTTTGTACCATCTTTGAAACTTGGGGACTCCACGCCAGCTACTGGCACTACTGGATGAACGGAAATGAGCCTGCCATTGAGCAGATGTACGAGTCAAAGTGCGACGTGGAAATTGCCATGGGCTTGGCCAAGAAGATGAATTCCATTCAGCCTGGTTCTTGTACCTTCATTACCGACAGAACTATGGAAGAATGGTGTGCACGAGAAATGTCCGATGCCTTCAAGCAGAAATTTGGCTTCTCCGACTGGAAGGAAATTTTCCAGAAGGGAACCGTAAAGGTAAAGGGCTACGATGCTGCTTGGGCAGACGGCAAGTTCCGTACTCCCTCTGGCAAGTACGAATTCTACTCCCAGAAAGCAGCCTCCACTGGTAACCACCTCTTGCCCGTATACCGAGAGGCTCTGCAAAACGACGATCCTGTATACAATATCAGAGCTATTACTCCCCACTGGAAGTATGGACTCCACTCTCAGTTCCAGAACTTGGACTGGATGGCAAATATTCACAACGAACCCTTTGTGGAAATCAACCCTGTTTTAGCAGCAGAAAAAGGCATTAAGCATGGAGATGCAGTAAAAGTATCTAGCTCCATCGGTCAGCTGATACTGAAGGCAAAGATTACAGCAAATGTTCCCAAGAATGAGGTTGTTATCTACGAAGCTTGGTACAAGGACAATCCTTTCAACGTAAACTACATTGTCAAGGCAATTCCTGCCGACATGGGAGCTTACGCCACAGGACAGCCCGGTGTTTCTTTCCACGATACCTTTGTAAGTGTGGAAAAAACATAAGGCATTGCAATGAATGGATTTGTTTTAGTCAACGTTAGGAGGATTGAGAATGAGTAAGCGACTTGGCTTTGTTTCAAATATGGAACGCTGCGTAGGATGCAATGCCTGCGTCATAGCTTGTAAATCATATCACGGACTTGAACCAGACATGAAACGTCGAAAAGTACGAGACTTGGACGACAATCTGGTGGGTAGTCCTGTTCGGGCATATTTGTCCACCTCTTGCCAGCACTGCGAAGACCCTTCTTGTATGAAGGCTTGTCCCACCAGTGCCTACAGCAAGCGGGAAGATGGAATTGTATTGCACAACAGAAAGGTTTGTATTGGTTGTAAGATGTGTCTGTGGGCCTGCCCCTACGAAGCACCTACCTTCAATACTGTTACCAAAAAGATGGACAAGTGCGACATGTGTCGAGAACGGCTTGACCAGGGTGAACAGCCCATTTGCGTAGCCTGCTGTCCAATGGAAGCCTTGAGAATAGTAGATATCGACACCTTGGATGAGGCAACCTTGGTAAAAGATGTGGATGGATTCCCAGTTTCAAGCATTACAAATCCCAACCTGAGAATGAAAATGCCACAATCTGTAAAGCAGGTAAGGAGGTAACCCATGGGTGATTTAAGTTTGATTTTGGGAACAGTGCTTTCCCAAGTTTCTATCGGTACATTTATCACAACCTTTGTGGTGGCCCACCTTTTGAAGAAGGTTGACGGACAAATTGCATTTAAGTCAATTCTGATAGCCTTTATCATCGGTGTTTTAGGAATCGGAACTATGATTATGCACTTGGGTCATCCCCTTTTGGCTATGAACGCCTTCTTTAATCTGGGACGTTCTTGGCTTTCACGGGAAGTCCTCTTCTACGGTGGCTTTTTGGGATTGGCATTCTTGTATCTGGTATGCAGCAAGCTGAATAAGGAAGGTCTACTGAAACCACTGGGAATCGTGGCCTGTATTTTTGGAGTTTGTGCTGTATTTGTAACTAGCATGATTTACACCGTACCTTCCATTGTGGCTTGGAATAGTGTGAATACACCTCTTTCCTTTGCTCTTACTGCTATCATGATTGGTATTCCCTTGGGAGTGTACCTTACCAATGCATCAGAGCTGGTACCAACAGCATCTCGCCTGTTAGCTACTTTTACTTTAGTAGCCATCACCACAACCTTGGTGCATACTTCAACCCTGGCATCAAGTGTTGCTGCTGGAGCTGGAAGTGCCCACCTTTTGCTCACCAGTCCCTTGTTCTGGATGCGATTGGTTCTCTTGTGCCTCGTCTGTATCATTTCCATTGTGGCAGCGATTCGGTACAAGGGAAAGTCAAACTGTCCCTTTAATTACCGCTTAATAGCCATCATCTTGTTGATTGCAGCAGAATTTATTGGACGTACCTTGTTCTTAGGAACCATCGTACGAATGTAACTAGATTACGTGCTGGAGTTTATCCCCCCTTTGTGGTATACTCCAGCACATTCTTTTTTTGGGGAAAATCATCTCGTCATGTTTAACATTGGATTTGGAGAACTTGTTCTTATACTACTGATTGCCTTTCTTGTGGTTGGCCCCAAGGATTTACCCAAGGTTGGGCGAACTTTGGCAAAAGTTGTACGAGAATTACGGAAATTCATGAACGACGTGAAAAGTTCTGTAGACTTAAAGGACGAAGAATCCTACATCAAAGAAGTGGCCCAAGGAATTGCAGAGACAAAATCAACCATTCAGGAAATGAATCCTGTTTCCATCGTCAAACAAGAATTGGCCTCCCTAGATCCCTTAGCTGATGTTACATCCGAGTTGAATGCCATCAAAAAAGATATACACTCATTGTAAAGAGGTAATATATGAGAATTGGAACAACTGAATTGCTTCTTATCTTGGCACTGGCCATCCTGCTGTTTGGTGGCTCCCGACTTGCGGGATTGGGCAAGTCCTTGGGAAAGGGAATCAAGGAATTCCGCCAAGAAATGAAAGATGGCTCAAAAGAAGAAAAGACTGAAACAAAAGAATCAAACGGTAGCTCCGAGTGAAAAAAGGCGGAGTTCCCAAGGAAAAAAAATCAAAAGACAAGGAACCCTACGAGCTTGAGGCAAAACCTCTCCTAGACCACCTAAAGGATTTACGGCGACTGCTGTTTTTTTCTCTGGGAGTGATACTTGCCTGCTTCCTTGTGATTTTCACCCTCTACTCAAAAGAACTTGTCCAGTGGATTTCACAGCCCATTGTAGACATGAATATCGACATTATTTACATCGATGTTTCTGAGGCATTTACCTCTCAGCTAAAATTGTCCTTTATTGCAGGGGCAGTTTTAGCAAGTCCAGTGGTGTTTGTGGCCATTTGGCTTTTTATCCGACCAGCCCTGTACAAAAACGAACGCTTTGCCTTTGGCTTTATGACACTTTTTGCCCTATTACTTTTTATAGCGGGCGTGGTGTTTGCCTATTTTATGGTGTTTCGGCTGGCCATAAACTTTTTTATTGTTTCTGGAGAAAATATCGCCACGCCTATGGTGTCCTTGGAACGATATGTTTCCTTTTTGTTTTCCTTTCTCCTACCCTTTGGAGTCATGTTCGAGACCCCAATTCTAGTGATTGTGCTGACTCGCATTGGCCTAGTAAATGCAAAAATTTTAAGTAAGGCTCGAAAATTCATTATTTTGGGAGTCTTCGTGGTGGCCGCAATTTTGACGCCCCCAGATGTTATTTCCCAAGTGTTGCTGGCCTTGCCCCTGTTGGTTTTATTTGAAATAAGCATTATCTTGTCTCGATTTGTGCGGCCACGAAAAAAAGAGCCTCTGGAGGAAGCTGTATGAAACATACTTTAACTACAAAACTTGTATTTGTGATGGCCCTCCTTATGGTGCTAGTAACCTTAGGTTGTGAAAAAAAATCTGAAATTCAGCCTGTTACCACAGCACCACAAAAAAAATTGAAAATCGCCTTGGTTCAACTGAGTCAAAATCCCTCTTTTACCGACATGCAGGAAGGCTTTATTGCAGGAATGCAGGAGCTAGGATATGACAACGACAAAGTGGAATACCTTCAGTATGATGCAGGAGGCAGTATTTTTACCCTGCACCACATCCTTAACTCCTTGGAAAGCCAGAAGGTAGACTTGTTGGTGCCACTGGTAACCTCTGTAACTCAGGCAGCAGTCAGCAAGGAACTCGGCATTCCCATTATCTTCATCTCCGTAACTGATCCTGTGGAAGCAGGAATTATGGCATCCCTCCAAACTCCCGACAAAAATGCCACAGGTACCTGCAATGTAGTTCCCATGGAAGAATTATTTCTACTGGCAAAGGAGTTAACTCCCCACATCCGTTCTGTAGGCATTCTCTATGATCCAAGCCTTCCCAATTCAGTAATCACCGTTAAAAGAGCAAAGCAATACCTTGGTTCAGCAGGATTTGTGGTGGCAGAATCCATCGTTACCAATTCCTCAGAAGTTCAGTCTGCAACTCGTACCTTGGCAACAGTGGCAGATGCAATTTACGTTCCCATTGACTCCACCATTCTCAGTGCCATGAGCCAGGTGGTAGATATTGCCCTGCAACAGGGAAAGCCTGTATACGGAAGTGCTCCTTCCATGGTGGCTTCTGGTGCCTTGGCTAGTGTAAGCGTCAGTGAATGGGAAACTGGCCGACAAACAGCAGCCCTTGCCCACCAGTTTTTTGAAGGAACTCCCATTGAACAAATCCCTGCAAAAGTTGTGGATAACTTTTTGTACACCGTCAATGGAGAAACGGCACAGGCCCTCACTATTACAATTCCGCCCCAGACTGACACCCCCATTCAACTGGTAGATTCATCTGCTGGAACAAGGTAGTAGTTCATGAGTCTTTTTGCAGGAGCTGTTCAACAGGGTTGTTTTTACGGAATTGTTTCTGTAGGAGTATATCTTACCTTTCGGATTTTACGAATTCCAGATTTAACTGCAGATGGAGCTTTTACCCTTGGTGGAGCCACCAGTGCAAGCCTCATTCTGGCAAATGCTCCTGTTTTAGCCCTGCCCCTTTCCTTTGTGGCTGGCTGTGGAGCTGGCTTGGTAACGGCCTTTTTGCAAATCAAGCTACGAGTGGCTCCCATTCTTGCAGGATTTCTTACCATGTCTGGCTTATACACCGTCAATCTAGCAATTCAGAGGGGAGCTCCCAATCTTTCCTTGCTACGGACAAAAAACTTATTCAACATTCTTCCCTTTCTGTCAAAAAAGGAAAGTCAATTTTTGTGGCCAATCTTATTGTGCCTCCTGGTATTTTTATGTTTCACCCTGTTTTTGCACACAGAAAAGGGCCTGGAAATCCGAGCCGCTGGCAATAATCCAAAGATGGCCCAAGCCCAGGGAATCAATGTGGCACAGGCAAAAACCTTGGCCCTCATGCTGGCCAACGGTACCATTGCCCTGGCAGGAAGCCTTGCAAGCCAGTATCAAGGTTACACCGACATAAACACAGGCTCTGGTTCCCTGTTGGTGGGGCTGGCAGGAGTGATTTTAGGAGAAGCAATCTTTCCTACTAGTCGCATTAGCTGGAGACTTGCCAGCATTGGAGCAGGAGCCATTTTGTACCAGCTCCTTTTGGCAGTTGTAGTTCGCTATAGCTTTTTGCCCGCCTACACTTTTAAGCTGGTGGCAGCAGTACTCATTGCCTGTACCATCGGTGTAAGCCAGATCAAGAAAACCTCCCAAAATGACGAATTATAATTCATACAGAACAAAGTAATAGAAGGAATGACCAACGTGTACCAGCGACTCAACTTTAAGCTCTCAATTCAAATGACAGCCCCTCACACTTGGCCAGCTTCTGTTATACCAGTGCTTTTTTCTGGTGCCATTGTTTTTCGTCAAACCCACACCTTAAACTGGAGGCTGTGGATTTTTCTGATTCTCATCAGCATATTGATGCAAAGTGCAGCCAACATCTTTAACGATTATTTTGACTTGTTGCGGGGAACAGATTCCACCGAGGACTTTGTAGAACCTGATGATGCTGTTTTAGTCTACAACAAGATTCCTCCCCAGCAGGCTCTGTTTTTGGGCATTGGAACCATGGTGGCCGCATTGGCACTTTCTATCTATCCCATTATGGAAGGTGGATTTTTAGTTTTGGGCATTGGACTCCTTGGTGGCATTGTTTTGCTAGCTTATTCTGCCGGAACAACACCAATTTCCAGCATTCCCTTTGGAGAGGTGGCATCTGGAGTTACCATGGGAACCTTTATTCCACTAGCCTGTGTCACCGCCTTTACGGGGAAATTCTATCTTCCCGTAGTGCTAGACAGCTTGCCCATTACCTTAGGCATTAGCCTCATGATGATGACCAACAACACCTGCGACATCGAAAAAGATTTGCGAGTACAACGCTCCACTCTGCCCATTTTGATGGGAAGAGCAAATGCAAGAACATTGTATCGAGTGTTACTTTTAACCTGGCTTTTTCTTTTGGGTGGTTATGCTGCCTTCCGTTTTCCTGTACAGGATTCTTGGACATGGCCCCTTCTTCTGTGTTGCATTTTTTTGGCAATCCTCTGTGGTACGACTTTAATCAAGCAGCTGAAATTCGACTTGAATCCACCCTGCCGCCCCAAAGCCATGAAAAACATTGCCGCCCTCAACGGATTGCTGGGGCTGTTCTACACCCTGTGGTTGGTGCTCTAAAACAGGCTGATTCTTTAGGCTGGTTTTCCATTCAATTCTTTTTGCATAAAATCTAGCACCTGTAAAAACACTTCCTCTCGGTTTTCCAGAGAAAGGCGAAAGCACCGACAATGCTGGTGGCCCCGCACTTGGTTCAAAAAAGCAGCATCCTTGTGCTTTAGGGCAATAATTCCCACCTGATTCCGATTCAAAAGCTCCAAGACAGCGGCACAAAAGCTTTCTGACACTCGCTCCAAAACACCAAGCTCATCTAGCAGCACAAGATGACCAGCAGGAACAGGCTGGGAAAGCAGTGGAGCAACGTCATCAAAGGCTTCTTTCCGCACCTCTAGCTGCTTTCTGTTACAATAGGCCACCAGTTTTCGCTCTCCCTCTTGGCCGTAGCCACGGAGGTGCTGCAAGTACACAGGAAAGCCACCAGCTTCTTCCTCCAGCGTATCACCTTTACGAGTAACAAGTCCCCACACTGGCAGTGATAACTCTTGCACCACCCGCTGAACAAGGCTACTTTTTCCCACTCCAGGCTCACCTACAATCACTGCATACATAGCGGCACCTCAAAAACTTACTGACAAAAGGCGAATTCCGTAAGACTGGCATACTGGCTTTCTGTCAGCTCACATCCGTAAAACAGCTTGTAGTACTGGCAAATTTCTTCTTGAACATCATAGTCACAATATTCTGGATATAAGACAGCAGTTATCCAAATCATTCCTAAAAAACGCTGAACTGAAGGTGGCATTCCCATCCAGTTATGGGGAGCACTGGGAACCTCCAGATAACGTCCAGCTGCAATGCCTGCGATTTCATTCCAAGAAGCCATTTTTGCAACATCATGATAAATACTTCCTGCATCAAAAATCACAAAGTCTGGATTCCACAGGGCAATTTGCTCCATTGTCACCTCGTTTCCCAGTCCCTTAGACAGAGGATTGTCCACTACGGCCACATTATCCGTCAACATATCAATCAATTCTGCATGGTAGGAATTTTTTGCCAATACGTTCAGTCCCTGTTCACCTACCACAAAAAGACTGCGAACCTTCTTGTCCCCCACCTTTTCCATAATCTGCATCGTACGCTGATAAGTTGTTTCACAGAATTGAGCCAAGGCTTCACATCGCTCCTGCTTGCCAAGCAATTCCCCCAGCACACGATAGGTTTTTCCCATGTCCTGAAGGGAAGTTACAACGTAGACAGAAGGAATTCCTGTTTGTTTTTGCAATATGTCCAAGTCTTCCACGGTGGTTTTCTTGATTTCACCAATGTCGATAATGCAATCGGGCTCAGAAAAGGCCAATTCTTCCACATTCAAGGAAACGCCCCCGTAAAGCTGACCAAAATAAGGCAAGTCTCGGTATTTTTGTGGAATAAATTCCTTGGCACTGTCACTCCATCTGTTTGTAAGGCCAGTAAACATGTCTGGATCGATGGAATACAAAATGATTTGAGCCAGTGGCCCCGCAGGAATGATTCTGGTAATTTTTTTGGGCAGCTCCACCTGACGGCCAACATCATCAACATAGATTCGACTTTCCACTGACGTAACAGCTTTTTCTGCAGGACTCTTTTTTGCACAAGAAAGCAGAGAGCCAGCTAAAATCACACAAACAAAACACAGCAACAGCTTACGGCTTTTCATCATCATGTTCTCCTTTTATTCCAGCTACCACAGGAACTGCAACCCGCACTCCATGTACAGGGCAAACCTCCACATTCACACCATACAAAGAGGAAATCAGTTGAGAAGTATACACTTCCTTTGGCTCACCACAAGCCAACACCTGCCCTCCCTGCAAGGCGAGAATACGAGTAGAATACAAGTAAGCTTGGTCAGGGTCATGGGTAGACTGCACCACACAGAACCCATCCTGCACCAAGTTTTGCAGGGTTTGCATTACACGGATGCGATTTCCAAAGTCCAGATTGGCACAGGGCTCATCCAGCACCAGAAGCTTTGCCTTTTGAGCAATACCTCGAGCTATCAAAACGAGCTGACGTTCACCGCCACTAATGGAGCCATAGCCTCTGTCCCGCAAATGGGCAATTCCCAGCCGTTCCAGAGCAAAATCTACCTGTTCTTGCTGCTCCTTTCCCGGCAGAGAAAATTGTCCCATTTGGGCAGTAGTTCCCATAAGTACCATGTCCTGCACGCTAAAATTGAACACGGGATTATGAGACTGAGGAATATAGGCAATGTGACGAGCCAACTGGACTGAAGAATATTCACAGATAGCCCTTCCCTTCAAAAGAATTGAACCTGAACTTGGCTTAAGCAAGCCTAAAATGCAACGAAAAAGCGTACTTTTTCCCACACCGTTGGGTCCCAAAATAGACAGGAAATCTCCCCCCTGAGTGGAAAAACTTACATTTCGCAAAACATCGTGGTTTCCGTAGGAAAAACAAAGCTTTTCAACCTGAATCAATGGCGTTCCCCCTCTCCTAAAATCAAATATAAAAAGAAGGGTATTCCAATAAATGAGGTGAGAATACCGATGGGAATTTCTGTAGCCAAAAGATTTCTGGAAACGGAATCCACCGCCAGCAAAAAGCTACTTCCCAGCAGCATGGAGGCAGGCAGCAGATAGCGATAGTTGTTGCCCACCAAACGGCGGGTGATATGAGGAATCACCAAGCCCACCCAACCGATAACTCCACTAACAGAAACGCTAGCAGCAGTAATCAGCGTAGCACAAATAATCACCAAAGAACGGAGTCGTTGCACGTTGATTCCCATAGTTCGAGCTTCCTCCTCTCCCAGAGTTAAAAGATTTATCCGCCACCGCAGCAAAAACAAGGGTACCAACCCCGCCATCATGGGAATCAGAACAAAGAGCACATCCTTGGACGTGGAGCCGTTCAAGCTTCCCATGAGCCAATAGGTAATGGCAGGAAGCTGGTCATCGGGGTCTGCCACCATTTTGATAAAGGAAGTGCCAGAAGAAGCCAGAGACCCCATCATAATTCCCGCCAAAATCAAGCCCAAAAAGCGTTTTCCCCTGGCTCGTGAACCAACATACATCACCGCCATCACAGCCAAAATACTAAATCCAAAGGCAAACACCACAATCATGGTTTTCCCAAGATTCAGCAGGATGGCTAAAGCTGCTCCAAAGGCAGCCCCAGAAGAAGCTCCCAAAATATCAGGGGCCGCCATGGGATTGTGAAACACACCCTGATAGGCCGACCCAGCAGCAGTGAGACTACAGCCCACCAAGCAGGCCAGCACAATTCGAGGGAGACGATGCTGAAGTAGCAAGGATTCTTGCACCGGCTTCCAAAATGGTTCTATGTCTACAACCTTGGAGATGAGAATACCAAACAATTCCTTGATGCCAATGGGATATCGCCCCAGTGACACCGAAATCAAAATGCAGGCCACAAGCACTGCCACTAAAATGAGGATAATAGAAGTGTAGGAAAGGTGTTTTTTTGCCATACCCAAACAAGACGCTCCATGTAAAAAAGCTTGTCCTGCGGTAAAAAACGCAAAACAAGCCTCCGAGCCCTAATTTGGGTAGATAAGACGAGTCATTAACGTTTCCTTCTCACAGTGGAAGGCGGTGCCGTTTCCAGCACAACCCCGTGACCCTTTTGGTCAGGCTGTAGTCCATGGCCCAAGGCTTTAGAAACTAACAGCACGGAAATCTTACATCCAAGATACCACCAGTTTATGTACCTGTCAATATGCAAAAACTTTCCCCTGTGAGCCAAAATTTGTATATTTAATCTCATGAATACTACAAAAACTACTGCTATCATCCTTGCAGGAGGAAAAAGTAGCCGATTCGGTGCAGATAAAACCACTTTGCCCTGGGGCAATCGATTAATAATCCATCATTTGGTAGAAGCCTGTAACAAATTTGCAGATGAAGTGTTAATTATCAGCAACCAGCAGAATAAATTTGCCATAGAAGGGGTTCGTGAGATTTCCGACATTTTCAAGGAAAAAGGCCCTTTAGGCGGTTTTCATGCTGGAATGGAAGCAGCTCGCTACGATAAAATTTTTTTTACCGCCTGCGATATGCCCCTGTTCAACCTGGAGCTGGCTCAAAAGCTTCTTGCACAGCTTGACCACGGGGCAGAGGCTGCAATTCCCCGCCACGGAGAAAGAACGGAGCCCCTATTTTCCGCCATCCTTCGCCCCGCAGCCTTAAGCAAGGCCACCGCCATGCTCCAGCAGGATAACAGACGATTGATGGATTTTTTCCGACAGCTGAACACTAGCTACCTGGAATGTCAGGAAGAGGATTTTCAGTTCAATCTGAATCGGCAGGAGGATTATCAAGCCTTTCTCGCCGCCAACACCACAAACCTTTCTTCAAACCTCAGCAACGAGAAAGGTAATACAAAAGGAGATACACACAATGAATAGAGATTTTATGATGATGCTAGGAAATATGTTTGGTCACAAGGACAACCAAGGCTTTTCCCAAAGCACCATGCAGGAACTGGCTCAACGGCTCCAAACAGAAAAGGATTTTATCCTTCTGGATGTACGCACCCACGAAGAATTTGAAGAAGGCCACATTCCTGGAGCCATTTGCATTCCCAACGAAACAATCGCAAGCGAGGCTGCCACAAAGCTCCCCAACAAGGAACAGCTGATTTTTGTTTATTGCCGCAGCGGAATGCGGAGCATGATGTCCGCCAATTTTTTGGCAAGCCAGGGCTACACCAATGTGGTGGAATGTGGCGGGATTATGGATTGGCACGGGAGCTTGGAATAGTTTTTATAACACATACGGAGGAAGAATGAAAAAAATTATATACTTATTAGCAACTGCAGTATTGTTCATCTCCTGTTCAAAAGGACAATTCACTCAAATTTCCATGGAAGAGCTAGCTCAGCGTCTCCAATCAGAGTCCGATTATATTTTGCTTGATGTTCGCACTCCAGAAGAATTTTCCACTGGCCACATTCCCGGAGCCATCTGCATTCCCAATGAAAGTATCGGGAAACAAGAACTTCCTACTTTGCCAAACAAAAAACAACGGATTTACATCTATTGCCGAAGCGGAAGCAGAAGTAAACATGCTGCCGACAAGCTCCTAGATCTGGGCTACACAAATCTTGTGGAAGCTGGTGGAATTATGGACTGGCAGGGGGATATTGAAGTAGGACGGTAAGTCCTCGAACAGCATCTCGGGTGGTTGAATCCCAAGTTCCATCACAACAGTCTCATCTACACTGACGGGGCTCGCCAATAGCCCACCCTCGCCTTACGCTGAGCAAGCTCAGATAGGGAGCGACGGCTCTAAGCCGAAAAATCGCGATATATTGAGCGATTTTAGCGAGTCTCGGCGCGTGCTTGCACGCCTTGCCCCCGCGAAACCGCCTGCGAAGCAATGGCAGGCGCCCATTGGCATCCCCTCCACTTTAGCTGATGGCTGCAGTCGGGGGCTTCAAGTTCACGGTCTACTGCTCGATAGTGGGTAGATGGGGCTGGATAAATAACACAAAAAGATGAAGTTTTTTCTGAGAAAAACGCATTTTTTTTAACCTCCAAACCTATAATCTATATGTAAGAAAAAAACTTGGAGGAATAATGTTAACAGAAGCAGAACTGCAGAAAAAGTGGGAAAGTCTCACCTTTACCGACGATTTTATCTTTTCTCGTGTCATGCACGACGAGCATATTTGTCGTCAAGTAGTAGAACTGATTCTTGGAATACGGATTGGAAAGATACGCTACCTTTCAGCACAAGATGAACATAAAACCGACCCAGATTCCATGCGAATCATCATGGATGTTTTCTTGCGGGATGAAAATCGCATCATCAACGTAGAAATGCAAACTGGCCACAAGAAGGAGCTCCCTAAACGGAGTCGTTATTATCAAAGCGTGGCAGATGTAAGTACCACCTCAACAGGAACCAAGTACCGAGATTTACCAGAAAACATCCTTATCTTCATTTGTACTTTTGACCCTTTTGACAGAAATTATCCTCGTTACACCTTCCAGTACATCTGCAATGAGGATAAAGGGCTCAAACTAAAAGACGGTTCTCTTCGAATATTTTTAAATACTAAGGCCACTCAACTTTCAGCCCTTGACCAGAAGTTACAAGCATTTTATCATTATTTACAGGAAGGTGTTGCTGAATCCAGCTTAACACAAGAGATTTCCAGCAAAATTACCACACTGAAAAATAATTCCATTGAAAGGAGGTCGTTCATGACACTGGCTCTAAAAATGGCTGATATAGAATACGATGCATATGAAAGTGGTTTCGAGAGAGGCCATGAAGCCGGACTCCAAGTTGGTATCCAACAAGGAATTGAACAAGGAATTGAACAAGGAATTGAGCAAGGGTTGGAACGTGGAGCCCACCAAAAAGCCTTAGAAACAGCAAAAAATCTTCTTTCCATGGGATTATCCCCTGAGCAAGTAGCCCAAGGCACCAATCTCCCTCTGGAAACTGTCCAACAAATTCAATCAAGCTTGTAGGAGCAATTTTGTCTTTTTTCAAACCATTGGATTACCTACTGATTTTATTGGGGCTCATACTTTGCACCTTTTCTGTTATGGCAGCTACCACTCAACAGGATGGTACGCCCCTACTCATTGTATCAAGCCCCGCAAATGAATATATCTATCCACTGGATACAGACACCACCGTCCAAATTCCTGGGTTGGAGGGGATTTCCACAATTCAAATCCAGGAAGGACAGGCTCGGTATCTGGACTCTCCCTGTGCAAACAAAACCTGTGTGGCCGCAAGTCCCATTCACCGCAATGGAGAGTGGTCAGCCTGTCTTCCCAACGGAATTTTCATGCGGGTGGAGAACTCCTCCTCTAACAGCACCAACGACATTGACATAATGGCCTTCTAACTTCATAGTATCATCATGGCAAAGAAAAAAACTGGATCTATCATCTACAAATGTACCTCCTGTGGGTACACTCAGCCTCGTTGGCTTGGACGTTGCCCCGAATGTGGTGAATGGAATAGCCTTGTGGAACATGTGGCCGACGAAGCCGCTCGAATCCCTTCCTTTGCAGGAGTTTCTGGTTCCCTGACAGTGCGTGCAAAGCCCGTTTCCCTAGCTTCCGTAAATCCCATGGAAGGAAGTCGCATTTCCACTGGCATAGCAGAATTTGATCGAGTGCTGGGCGGTGGTGCCATGAAGCGCTCTGCCGTCCTCATTGGTGGGGAGCCAGGAATTGGAAAATCCACCCTACTTTTACAAACTGCCGCCCAAATGGCTGCCTCCAAAGTAGCAGGCCCCATTCTCTACGTATCGGGAGAGGAGTCTGCCGCCCAAATTCGAGCTCGAGCAGATCGACTGGGCCTCACAAAATCTGTAAGCACTGGCCTGGATTTGCTGTGCACCACCCACCTGGCAGACATCGAAGACGCCCTCAACGCCATGAATCCCAGCTTTGTGGTCATCGATTCAATTCAGACGGTGTATAGCCCAGATGCAGGCATTGTTCCTGGCACTGTGAATCAGCTGAAATATTGCACCAACGAGCTGATTGGCTGGGTAAAGGAGCGGGATGCAGTGCTGGTTATTACCGCCCACGTTACCAAGGAAGGTGTTATTGCAGGCCCTAAATCCCTAGAACACATGGTGGATGCCGTTATCTCCTTTGAAAAAAACGAAGAACAGGTGCGATTCCTTCGGGCTCAGAAAAATCGCTTTGGCTCAGTGGACGAACTGGGAATTTTTGCCATGACAGAAGCAGGCCTCATTCCTGTGGAGGATCCCTCTACCCTCTTTATTACCCGCCGCAGTGGCCAGCTTCCTGCAGGTGTAGCCTCCGTTCCTGTTTTTGAAGGAAGCCGCGTCTTCCTAGTGGAAATCCAAGCCCTCACCGTGCCTGCCAAGGCTTCTATCACTAGGGTTTATTCAGATAAAATCGACTCAGCACGAGTAAGCCGTGTAGCAGCAGTACTGGAAAAACGAGCGGGACTACGATTCAGCGACCAAGATATTTACATCAATGTGGCAGGTGGCGTCCGACTCACAGAAAGTGCCATTGATGGAGCCTTGGCAGCAGCCCTCTATTCCGCCCGCACCGACCTTCCTCTGCCAGAAAATGCCGCCATTGTGGGAGAACTGAGCCTTGCAGGAGAAATCCGCCCCGTCAATCGCATCAAGCAGCGGGCAAAGGCCGCCAGTGGATTAGGCTATTCCACCGTGCTGGCCCCAGAAAAAGAAGAAGGTGTTACCTGTGTCAAAGACATAAAATCCCTTATCAAGGCCCTCTTTTCAAAATAGCTTGCTTTCCCCCTCATCGCCAACAATACCTCCCATTGTTTCCCGTGCCGATTTATGGTACACTGGAGCAATGGAGGCATCATGCTCAAAGGGAAACATCTAATTGAACCATCGAACCTAACAATACAGGAAATCGACGAGATTTGCGACTTAGCAGACCAAATGATTGTTGATCCAGCTACTTTTTCTGATGTGTGTCGTGGGAAAATTCTTGCGACACTTTTTTTTGAGCCAAGCACCAGAACTCGGCTTTCCTTCGAGGCTGCAATGCTTCGGCTAGGAGGCTCTGTTTTAGGCTTTTCCGACTCATCCAACAGCTCCACCACAAAGGGAGAAACCCTTGCAGACACCATCCGTACCGTGGCATCCTACGTGGACATTATCGCCATGCGTAATCCCAAGGAAGGATCTGCCTTGGTGGGCTCTCAATATTCCACAGTGCCTGTAATCAACGCAGGAGACGGTGGCCATCATCACCCCACTCAAACTCTCACAGACCTGCTGACTATCCGCTCCCTAAAAGGCGGATTTGAAGGTCACACCATCGGTTTTTGTGGTGACTTAAAGTTTGGACGAACCGTTCACAGTCTAGCCAAGGCCATGAGCCGTTACAAAAACAACAAATTCGTTCTCATCAATCCACCAGAATTGGAAATTCCACAATACATCACTCAGCAGGTATTTCAACCCGCAGGTATTGAATGTGTTCAAGCCCTCAGATTAGAGGAAGTTATCGGGGATTTGGATATTCTCTACATGACACGAGTGCAGGCAGAACGATTCTTTAACGAGCAGGATTATATCCGCTTAAAGGATAGCTATATTCTGGACAAGGAAAAGATGAAAATGGCAAAGGATTCCATGATTGTGCTGCATCCACTGCCCAGAGTAAATGAAATTTCCCCAGAGGTGGACAGTGACCCACGAGCCGCCTACTTTAAGCAGGTAAAATACGGCATGTTTGCCCGCATGGCCTTAATCGCAAAATTAACAGGAGTCCTCTGATGCTCAGCGTAAACACCATCAAAAACGGCTTGGTAATTGACCATATTCGTGCAGGCAGTGGCCCCAGAATCTTTTCCTGGCTGGGACTAGACAAGGCCAGCTATCGAGTTGCCCTGATTATGAATGTTCCCTCCCAGCGCTTGGGAAAAAAGGACATCATCAAAATCGACAACATTATCAACATAGATTATTCCGTGCTGGGCTTCATCGACCCCAACATCACCGTAAATTTGGTGCAAAATGAATCCATCGTGCGGAAAATCGACCTTGTACTTCCAGACAAGGTGGAAAACGTCATTCGCTGCAAGAATCCCCGCTGTATCACCACCACGGAATCCTACTTGAACCAGATTTTCCGCTTGGTAGACAGATCTCGCGGAGAATATCGCTGCGAATATTGCGACGAACTGCATCGTGCAGAAATGGGAGTTTAAGCTACATGAATAAAACCTGCTTTTACAATGCCCGCTTGGTGGATGCCAATACCGATACTCCCGGAATGCTATTGGTAGCAGAAGGAAAAATCAGTGCAGTGATAGAAGGTAATTTTTCAGCTGAATCAGCAAAGTCACTAGCAGAAAATTTCTTTGCAGATCAAGAGACTGATGCTGCCATCAATTTTGTTGACTGCAAAGCCATGATTTTACAGCCAGCCTTCATCGACCTCCACGCTCACTTCCGCTATCCTGGTCAGGGCCAAAAGGAAGAGCTTACCACTGCCCTAGCCGCCGCTGCCGCTGGTGGATTTGGTACGCTGGTACTCATGCCCAATACCATTCCCGCCATTTCCTCCAAGGAGCTGGTGGAACAGGTGTGCAACGATGCCCATGCCTTGGGAATTGCCGATGTAATTCAGTCTATTACCCTCACCAAGGATTATTCTGGCAATGACACCAGCCATTTGCAACAGCTTTCAGCCTTTGTTGATGGCACTCCACCTTCTGCAGGTCAGGTTGCCATGGCTACAGAAGATGGCAAGGACGTGGAATCTTCATCTACCATGCTAGAGGCCATGAAAATTTGCGGACAAAAGAATATCACCGTGGCCTGTCACAGCGAAGACATGACCTTGGCTGCCACCGCTCGTCCTTTCAGAAAGGTTGCCACAGATATTTTTGCTGCCCATGCCCCCCAGCCACAAGAAGCACTGGGAGCTATTCCAGACACCACAGATTCCAGCAATCCTGAAATCAAAAAAGCCCTGGCATCCTTGGAAGAAGCCAACAAACTCTTATCCTTGGCAGAAGATATTGCCACAGACAGGAATATTCGCCTTGCCCACCAAGCAGGCTGTCACATCCACCTGTCCCACGTAAGTACTGCTGGAGCCATGGAGGCCATCCGTGCCGCCAAGGCCAAGGGTTATCGAGTTAGCTGCGAGGTAACGCCCCATCACCTGGGCCTCAGCGTTGCAGACAATGATCCCAGCTTGCGGCACATTGTCAATCCGCCTCTTCGTAGCGAACAGGATCGTCAGGCTATGATTCAAGCCCTGCTGGATGGAACTGCCGACTGCATTTCCACAGACCACGCTCCCCACACCGCCCAAGACAAAGCCAACGGAGCCCCTGGATTTTCTGGCTTGGAGACAGCCTACGGCGTGTTCAATTCAGTGCTTGTGCAGGGAATCCAAGGTGCAGCCAGTGGCAAAACCCTCACTGCCAGCCAGCTTTCCCAGCTTATGGCCGCAAATCCCGCCCGCCTGCTAAAGCTCCACCAAGGAGCCGAACCACGGGGCCTCTTGCAACCAGGCTTTGTAGCAGACCTGACACTTTGCAATCCCACCGCCCAGTGGACAGTCTGTGGCCAGAACTTTGCTTCCAAGGGCAAGTACACCCCACTGGAAGGAAAAAGGCTCACAGGAAAAGTCCTTGCCACCTACCATCGTGGTCGGGAAGTGTTTAAGTCAGAGTAAAAATAAGGGGGAGTTTTCCACAAGGAGAACTCCCCTTTTATTGAACGTCGCCATGGAATATCTTGCTTCATGGCGATTTTTTTATTGACGTGTTAAATCCTTCAAAAAACTCATCATGTATTCTGATTGACATGGAGTGAGACGATGGAAATAATTTAAAATTTCATTATCAAGTAAAATTGTATTTTTCACATCTGAGCTAAAAAAATCTTCAGGTGTAATTTGCAAGTACTCACAGATTTTCAGGAAACCAGCAATGGTTGTGGAATTTTTTCCAGTTTCTATTTTATTGATGTAAGTTTCATTCTGACCAAGAGCAAGACTCATTTCCCGTGCAGAAATTTTCCGCTCATTCCGCAGAAACCTAAGTCTATCTCGAAAAAAATCCTCTGTAACAACGCTATACTCTTTCATTTTTACAGCATTATACGCCATGATTTTATCGATAAATTGCTTGACAAGCTATGCATTATAAATAATAATGCTTATAAAGCAATACTAGCAAATAAGACTGCATAAAAAGCAATATTTATGTGCAGGATGTTAGTTTTTAGGAGGAAGTTATAACATGGATTTACCAGAAATAAATATTCAACAGGAAGAACAGTTTAAGGCTATCAAGAGGGCAGCAGAAGGAGGGAATGTTGGCTCGATGATACAACTTGTAGAACTCTATGAGAAAGGTATAGGTACGGATCAAGACTTAAAGCTTGCCAAACATTGGCGTACTCAGGCAGGTCTGTCATAGCCAGAAGGTGAGCAATAATAATACGTTTTACTAGCCAATTTAATTGGCAATTATATTTTTCAGGAGGAACATGATGTTCAAAAATAAAAGCAAAATGGTGCTTGTAGCCATCTTCTGTACGGTCGCTGTGTGTACAAGTTTTCTCGCTTGTAACAAAAATGAAGGTAATACAAATGCTGGTATTGGTACTGAATCAAGTTTTTCTAGTAGCAATACAAGCAAAAAGAAAGTTAAGAAAGCAAAGTTGCCTACAAAACCTAGTGCAGAGGAAGACTTTATTGTAACATTGACCAGGGATAGTAAGGGAGCTCAAGTTACTGGGTATTTGGGAAATGGAGGTGGGGTGTATATTCCTGCCACAATCCAAGGATTACCTGTCAAACGTGTTGACATGGAGATTCCTCGTACAGCTGGCGTAACTTCATTGGTAGTGTCCGATGGTTGTGAATATGTCCGTGTTTTTAGTGATAAGGATGAATATGGAGAGAGAACAATACTGGAGATTACTAATATATCTCTGCCGGACACTGTAGAAACCTATAATTTACGTAATACAATGATTACCGAATTTGAAGTTCCTGCTAATGCAAAGAGAGTTGGACGATTACCTATTACCTTAGAAAAAATCACTTTTAGAGGTGTCCCAGAAGGAATTTATGAGGGTGCACTTGAAGGCACTCAGATAACTAATATAGAACTTCCTGAAGGCATGAAACATATAGAAAACGAAGCTTTTATAAACTGTGAAATGTTAACATCAGTTATCCTGCCAAACACCATTACTCGTATAGGTGGATATAAGGGCGATGCCAACGTCTTTGCTAATTGTATTGCGTTAAAATCAATCAATCTACCAGTAAGTTTAGAACTTATTGGAGTTGGCTCTTTTATGAACTGTACTAATCTTAAAGAGTTAGTAATTCCCGAATCTTTAACTTCCATCAGAAACATTTATATAAAAGCTTTTAAAGGATGCTCTAACTTACCTTTGGCGACTCAAGCAAAATTAAAACAACTAGGGTATCGAGATACC